>NZ_MAFX01000015.1:0-35441 GCF_001683555.1 Methanohalophilus sp. DAL1
CATACTTAAAGTTGTACAGAGAACAGAAGCAACAAAAACTTCTATCGTATATAAGGCAAATCTGAATTTTAATCGTGCTGATAATTACCTTGAAGCCCTGATAGATCAGGGACTTATCACAAAAGAATCAAATCGCTATTTAATTACAAATCTGGGGGCAGGTTATCTCCAGAAAATGAGTGATGTCAGAGAGGTGTTAGAAGCACCAACCTGTTGAAATAACTTTAGGTCAAATTTACAATTATTAAATTTATTGATCATTGCTATCGTATTGACGGTAATGCTAACTATTTTTACTGATTCCTCAATACAATTATTCATAAAAAGTAACTTTGTTTTCGGGAATTGTAATAATAAAGTTTATAATCTATGCTGTAAAATTGCAAATGGGGGTATATAATTTGAAAATAAGAATGTTGAATTCAAGAAATGAAATTAACAGACTGGGCAAAGATGAAAATTTCATCCACTTTTCGTTTAGGCCAAGTGACATAGATATTCTGGAAATACTCAAAAATTGTCCAAACCTCAAAGCAGCCCAGATTCCGCCTTCTTACATGAAATCCCTTTCGGAAAATGTGCCAAAAATACTGAAAATGCAGGGAGTGGAATTACTTAAAGGGGATTTGAAGGGTACAAAAGTTATAAGTATATGGAAATTACAGATAAATAATTTTGTTTTTATTTAATTTAGAAGTAAAATAATTGCAGTTGAGCCATTTTCAATTTCTGTATGGAATATGCAGAATTTTCTTTTTGGGAAATGTGAATAGGAGTCCTTGCTTCTTATCCATAGTTATGAAATAGTATATTACAAAAAAAGAGATGTATGGTGCTCCGATCGGGATTCGAACCCGAGTCTTCGGCTCGAAAGGCCGGAATGATTGGCCGGACTACACTATCGGAGCACAGTTGGCCGCTATCTAAAAGCGACCCTACTATACGTTACTATTATATATAGTTTTTGTCAGGTCTGATTTTGTTTTTCCTTGACAAGTCTTAATATCCATTCAGTAAGAGCTTCGCAATGTTCGGGGTGACACGCAAGCCTGCAACCTGTGCACGGAGAGAACATTCCTGCTGCAAGCATAAGTTCATAGGATTTCTCATCCGGTGTTGTCGCTTTAATAAGATAGGTGCGTGACCCGTTGGTTACAGCTGGTTCCCTGGTGATCTTTCCTTCTTTCATCATGCGGGAAATCAGACGGGAGCACTTACGACTATCAATGTTTAGATCCTTCCATAGTTCATTCTGATAAACACCGTCATGGTGCTTGCGAATTAGACTCAATGCCTCTTCTTCAATTTCCATGAATAACCCGTAATTATTGTGTTTCAGCCGGTACGATTAAGATAATGTTGTTTCCTCTCAATACTACAGAGCCCAATGAACGCTGACGCTCCTCTTCAACCATCTCAAAGGTATCCTCCAGATGGAGATTCATATAATCATCGGCACTTTTCAGAATACCATCAAGTAAACTGTGGTCGCCTTTCATTTCAACCTGAATTCTGGATCCAACAAGTTTCTGTACCTTCTTATTCGGGAACAAAATAAAATCCTCACACAAATATCATTTTTAAATATAGATTAAATCAAAATACGCGAATGTAAACTGTAGTCTCCCCTATTTATGCCTAACGATTATAATCCTGCAGGTTTAAATATATTTGCTCCCTGTTCAGATATACCCTTGAAGATGTGAACTGTCATCATCTACCGGCTTTTTAGCAGAAGTATTCTGCGCACTCTTTCTGGCAATCGGGCCAAAAGCAGCCTCATATTCTTTGATATGTTGGTCGAGCCATCTGGAGAGTTCCATTGCGGCCAGAGGGGACAGGATTACTTCTGATTCGAGGTTACGCTCGATAACCTGTTCATTGTCATTTGAAACTCCATGAGGGGTATCATTATAAAAACATATCCTGAAATCGTAAGGACTGTGTCCACCCATTGCCCCGATGGCATATACCTGATTGAAATGATCTGGTTTATGCAACTTGATTTTCATATTCTTCTTTTGAGATTGCCCTTCTTTTTTATCCTCAGCCATAACCTTATCCTCGTTTCCAGATTTCATAAACCTTATGCCTTAATATGTTTTGCATTTCATCTGCCGGCTTCCACACTCTTTTTCAAATCCTTTGCCTGTTTTGCGATATCCGGTTTTGAATGGGCACTTGCCATCATTTCAATAGCATCAAGGTTGCGGATAACGCCATCAAGGTAGCCATAAAGATCACCAACATACGCACTTATACCATACTTTTCGTTCAGCCTGGCTGCAATCTTCTCTGGATCGCGACCACCAGCGCGCATCCTGATTATCATTTCGGAAAAATTCTTTTCAGCACATCCACAATACGGGCTCTCTTTACATCCACATGTCAAAAAATCAGTAGCGAATTCGAAGAGTTGATCCCGGATCTTCTCTTCCAGCTGGGATAGGTTATCTCCTTCAAATACAATATCCAGAGCCGCTCCCTGAAATACCCGGGATGGCATATTCACGTTCAGTGCTGCTGATATCTGGGGTGCAAACTTAAAGTAAACCGCATCGAAGAATTCCAGATTGGCTGCAATCTCGATCGGGTCCTGACCTGCACGTACTGCATCCCGGATAAGGAATGCACGTGAAGCAGAGAGAAAGTGTCGGGCTGCAATACTGCCCATTCGGGTCAATTTGATACCATCGCCTTTCTGTGTCAGGAACCGGTATTTTTTCAATTTATTTACAATGGAATTAAGATCAATATCCTCCACCATTTTGCTGCATATATAGTTCAGGTCGGTTTTTGAATTTGTGACTGCAACCGAAGCCAGAACTTCCTCTTCCTGCTCTTCCTGACCATATTTCAAATTCATTTCTTCCATCCGGCCTTTGAGCAGTTTTACCGCCATCTCGTCTTCTGTCACGGCCTGTCCGCCCCCGTATGTCTTATCAGGACTTGCAAGCAAAACTACCACACCTCTGTCATGATAATCCGGTCTTCCTGCTCTTCCAAGCATCTGTAAGAATTCTTGCAGGTTTATCCAGTCAATTCCCATTGCAAGGGATTCAAATATCACCTGTGAGGCAGGGAAATCAACACCTGCTGCCAGAGCTGCTGTTGTCACTACCACAGGAAGTTTTCCTGAGGCAAACCTGTCCTCAACTTTTTTACGTTCCGGATTGGCCAGTCCCGCATGATAAGCAGATGCCTGGATTGGCAGGGCATTTGCAAGACGATGACAGTTTCTACGGGAATTTGTAAAGACGATGGTCTGGCCCTTATGACCTTTTGAAGATACCCGATTGTATTCCTCACGTATAAGACGGGTCATTATTCTCAATTTGCTTTGCTGGGGGCAAAATATAAGATGTCTCTCAATCGGGACCGGACGATGTTCATACTCCACAAGTTCAGCATCCAGATGTTTTGCAAGGGCGTGGGGACTTCCTACAGTTGCAGAAAGATAAATGAACTGTGCCCCTGGTGCTGCATATTTGAGACGTGCAATAACACCATCAAGACGGTGCCCGCGTTCTTCATCTTCCAGCATATGGACTTCATCTATGACCACTGTACCAATTTGACCCAGCATATCTGCTTTGGAAGAACGCATAATGTAGTCGATCCCCTCATAGGTTCCGACAATAAGGTCCGTATCAAGAGAACGTGACATTTTTTCCGTTTTGCGCGTTTTTATACGAGAACTTCCTATACGTATTGAAGTCTGGAGTCCAAAACCTTCATATTTTCCAGTGAACTGGCTATATTTCTGGTTTGCCAGAGCAACCAGCGGCACCAGATAAAGCATCTTGCCTCTTTTTTTCAGAATATTCTCTATACCGGCCATCTCCCCGATCAATGTTTTACCGGTAGCTGTTGCCGAGGTCACAAGAAGGTTATTTCCTTTTAGTAAACCCTTGCGTACAGCAATACTCTGTACAGGTAATAGGTTTTTAGATTTTTTTAATAATGACTTCTTGAATTGGCCGGATATTGGAAGTTTACTTATTGGATATGGGTTCTGATCTTCTTTTGAAGCTATTGTGTCGTATCTTGTAACTTCCGAATCAATTTCTTCAGGATCTAGCATGCCGATGGTGCGATCAAGGTCTTTTGTCTTGTTTAAAACATCAAATATGCGCTGTATGGCCTCATCAGAATAATGGCATTGGGAGTTACGCAGAGCCCGTTTCAGTTCTTCCTGTGCACACGTTTCACAGATGCGTTCTCTCTGATGAGAAATAGATTTCTTGTTCACAAAATTGAATTCCTTATTGAGCAGACAAAAACGACACACATCTACCATTTCACCCGTAAGGTGGAATCCGCCGAGCATTTCGATAATTTTTTTGTGGGTTTTGGCATTTCCCTGCCTGGTAATCAATATTCTCTCCGAACGTCTGAGTATCTCTATAAATTCCTCGGGTGCACGGTAATCCTGTTTCTTATCTTTCGATACCAGAAATCGTAAGGGTCGTGGTCCTGCGCTGGTACTTCGCAGAGTTAGTTCACCTACTATTGCAGGAGTTTTTTTTCGGTCTTTAATCAGCATTACTGTGACCTTTCCTTTTAAAGGATAGAGAAGAGTCCAGAGGGTCATATTCTGTCATAGACGTATTTCCCTATTATAAAGTAAGCGTCTTCTTCGTATCATACTATATATTTGATCAATATTATTCAGTATATTTTAGCGTAAAGTTTTATAAATATGCTCCATATAGTAATAGTTAGTAGTGAAGGGTATGATATGCAGAATAACAATAATGGACATCTTGAAATTCAGCAAATGACACAACCACCAAAAAGCAAGAATGTTTTGGGCAATTCAGATAAATATTCAGGGAGTGTATCTGCTGATGAATCAAAACCTATTATTATGCCTACGGGAATATCCTTACTTGATGACAGTCTCAGTGGGGGTCTTCCGTCAAGTTCATTGGTCTATTTTTCTGCAGATCCTCTATCGATGTCCGAAGTTTTCCTGTATCAGTTTTCCCAGACAAGGAAAACTTACTATTTTGCCACAGGTCGGCGCCCCAAATATATCCATCAGGACATAGTAAACTTAGGCTTTGATCCATCCAATATTATTTTTGTTGATGTTTATGGAGAATACTACTTTACGCAAACAGGAGAAATGGTCAGCAGTGTGGGCAATGAGTTTGTTGATTCAAAGATAATCGAATTCACCGAATACAATTTACAAAATATTGCTCTGGATGCGGAAGATGATGAGGTAAATGTAATATTTGATACTTTTTCCTTTTATACCAACCTTAATGTCAATACAGGCCTGATCAAACGTCTATTAAACATGCTTTATGAAACAACAAAACAGATGGTTTCACTAACTTATCTTTACAGTCTGAAAAGAAGTAGTCCAGAAGCACTTGAAAGTGATCTCTTCAATTCCGCAGATGTGATATTCAATGTATTCATTGAACGATCATCTGACAAAATAATAAACAAACTCTCAATCCCAAAGATCAGGGGGATGGTCCCTACTTCTGATGTTATTAAGTTCAATGTGGCAAACGGAGTCCATATTGATACATCAAAAGATGTTGTCTGATCTTAAAGGCATGCATGATCTTTTGCCAGCCTGCATGTACATGTCCGCTTCTCATTCATGGAAAGGAATGAGCTGATAACAAGATCAAACAGTACCTTTTCCCGGTTTTTAATAACGCTAACTACTTCATCTGCGGTCAATCTTTCATTACCCAGGCCACATGCAGGGTTGGTAACTGTACATATTGAGGCATAACAGATTTTCATTTCACGGGCAAGTATAACTTCCGGCAGGCCGGTCATACCTACAACATCCCCAAATGAAGCCATCATTTGTATCTCTGCTTTAGTTTCAAAACGCGGCCCTTCAGTACATATATATGTTCCTTCAAAGAGGTCTTCCCTGTTTTCCTGCAAAGTATTTATGAGGGATTGTCTGAGTTTCGGGCAGTAGGGTTGGTTCATGTCCACATGTACCGTCTGGTCATGATAATATGTGGATTCGCGCCCTTTTGTAAAATCAATGAAATCATCAGGGATAAAAAATGAGCCTGTAGGGTGACCTTTCATGGAACCTACAGAATTTGTGGCTATTACCTGTTTGACGCCAAGTTTTTTTACTGCACATATTATGGCATGATAGTTGATTCTGTGAGGGGGGATATGTGGGCCTGTTATCGAATGTCTGGGTATGAAGGCAAAGTTGATACCCCTGGTTTTACCTATAAAACACTCCGCATCCCCGTAGGTACTTGAAATGGTCATTTTTTCATAACCATTACTTTTGAGGAAACCTACGCCTCCAATTATAGCAAAAGAAATGTCCCTGTGCATTTTTATTTCTCTCGATTGCCTGAAAAGGATAACTTTACACCTGCAAGAGCCGAAATTATGGATAACACTATCGAGTAAATGAAATATTGTAAGCTGAAACTGCCTGCTGTAGATTCGGATGGCAGGGAACTTATTGATAATATATATTCACTGGAACCCCATAGGAGAAAACCTGCTGCAATTACAAAGAGGACAGGAGATAGTTTTCTCCAGCAAAAATGTTTTTCCATTTTTAGGTCAATTATTTTTCCTGCAATCGCAAAAAGGAAGGCTGAAACATACCACCATACGGATTTGTTTATGAAAACAGTCACAAGAGTAATCAAGCCATAATACCAGCCACCTCCTGTTGTATAGTAACCCCACAATTCCAGAGCTCCCATTATGGTTGCGATTATTATCAGCAACCCTGCGGCCATATAGGTGACAAAGGTCATCTGGCCTGCATAGAAGGCTTGTTTCATCTTTTCCCTGGCAACGGCAAACGATTCGTCCAGATCAAATCCCCGGTATAACATATAAATGCCAATGGCAGCTGAAATCCCAATAATTGCTCCTTCCGGATATCGGGCCAGAAGGAAAATGGCATAGATAAGAGCTGCAAGTCCCAGGGGGACAAAAAATGTCTGGGATATCTTGGGATCATTGAATGCATGTTTTAGAATGTAATATGTACTTTCAAGATTTGCGCTTTGTTTAACGACAATCCTTTTTACTGAATCGATTTTTATTCTTGATTGAACAATGGGTAAAAGGGTTTCGTCTTCAGCTCCATCGGAGACAAAAATGGCCTCCTGTGGAGCATAGCGGGAAAGTATATCATCAAGCTGGCGTGATATGCGCTGGTCGGAAATCACACCTACATTCCGGTCTCCTGCAAAAGAGACCAGTTCAACATCTGATCCTTTTTCTTTCAGCTCGTCATAAACATGGATTCCGCCAAACAGTGTATTGACATCTGAATCTTCCGGATCTGCAGACGCAAGCCTGACAGCAGCATCTACGTGAGCCTCTCTGCCTATAATTGGTGTTTGGACCCATGCTTTGTCCCCAAGATCATTGTCCCGGTCTATACAGATTACCAGAGTTTGCATTGAAGTTCTAGATATAAATTAATACAAAGTTATATATAGGTTATCTGAGGCGATCCTTTTCATGCAAATCCTTCAATCAGCCGACGTGCCCAGTTAAGTTTTTTCTTTTTGGTCTCATCGACATTGTCATCATCAAAATCAAAACCTACCAGAGTCATGGAAGTTGCCCCCAGTTGATGAGCCATGAAAACACACCGATCGCCGTCTGTAAAGCCTCCAAAGTTGAATAGGCCATGTGGAGGTTTTGTCTGGGATGTACCGATAATATTGGTTAAAAGAGGTACAAAAGAGAGAATTTTGTCTGTATTGTCGCCATGGGCATGCACTACCATTATGGCTCCTTTTTTGTTTGCCTCAATCTCTTTTTCAACATCTCCGTCAAGATCAGTTACAATCACGTCCGGGAGAAGGCCTTGCTCAAGCAGAACTGATGTTGCACCATCGGCAGCAATGATTGCATGGTCTGAAAGGTCTACCTGCTCAAGATCTTTTTTCAGGGTGGGCGCATTACCGCAAATTAATGTATCTTTGCCCTTGATAACATCAGTAAGACCGTTTAGGTCTGCTTTTACAGGTCCGATGAGAAGATTTGAAAGAAGCTGTGCAGCATCAGCATCAGCATTTTCGGAAAAATCGAAATCTTCTACTATTTTTTTGTATATTGGTTCCCATTTGTCATATTCCATTCAAATTCCTCAGTTAGCAGGGGATATTCCAATATGCACATCTATACCTTCCACATTCCAGTCTTTTACCAGAGTGCCTGTAGCATCCACATCAAAGCCAATTAGCTGAACCTGTGATCTGACCTCTTTTGCGATGTAGTTTTCCCTGTCCAGCACCAGGTCGACAATCCTTTCATCATCTATACGGATATGTGCAAGAATGTTCTCATCCACTTCCAGATCGAGTTCCTTTCGCATGTCCTGTATCCTGCGGATCACTTCACGGGCAAAACCTTCGGATTCAATATCTCTGGTGAGGTTTGCATCCACATAGATTCTCCCTCCGCTGAAATCTGCTACAGCAACCATTGAAGGTACTCTGTCCTCAAATTTGACCATTTCGGGGGTTAAGGTTGCAGGTTCACCATCAAGGGAAATCTTCATCTTTCCATTTTCCAGTCCTTTTTTCAATTCATTTGCATCGGCTTTCTGGATATATTGGATGACTTTGCCTGCATCCTGTTTGAAGACCGGTCCTATAGAGCTGTGATTTGGGGAAGCCTCTACTCCAAGTTCATCCCAACTGTTATTAACTTCCACAATATCTATATCCCTGGCATTTGTCTGGTCCATAAGGACAAAACGCAGGTCCATTACAGCATCATAGACCTGTCTGTTTTCAGGTTCAATGATTATGCGGCTGACCGGCCAGCGTAGTTTTCTTTTTACTTTCTGGCGGGCATTGGATGCGGCTTCAACCATGGCACGCACAACCGTCATTTTTTCTTCAAGATCGGTATCCTTAAGTGATTCATCCACTTTTGGCCAGTTACACATGTGAACAGTTAGATATGCATCGGGATCGACGTTTTTCACAACATTTTCATACATTTCTTCTGCCAGATAGGGCATAAAAGGGGCAATTACTTTGCAGAGGTTTACAAATACATCATAAAGAACCCTGTACACTGCCAGTTTGTCAGGATCATTCGCCTCGTTCCAGGTACGGGGTCGAATGAGCTGGATGTACCACCGGGAAAGATCCTCCAATACAAACTCATTGAGGGTCCTGATAGCACGATGCAGGAGGTACTGTTCCATTGACCTGTCCACTTCTTCTATAACGGATTGCATCCTGGATAATATCCAGCGGTCTTCTTTGCGCAGGTATGGCTCAACTGCTTCAAAAGAGACTTCCTGTGGATCAAATTTATCCAGGGCCATGTAGGGAAGAGGGAAACGATAGACATTCCAGAGAATATTTATTGTCCGGTGGATCGTTGCAAGTTCATCCTGGTTAAATTTCAGGTCTTCCCAGGGGGCACTTGAAGAAAGCACATAGCAACGCAGGGAATCAGCGCCGTATTTTTCGATGACTTCATGAGGCTGGACCACATTACCCAGACTCTTTGACATTTTCTTTCCTGTGCTATCCAGTGTAAACCCGTGCATCAGCACACTCTTGTAAGGGGCCTGTCCAAAAGCCACCATGCTGGCGCCAAGCTGGGAATAGAACCACCCTCTGGTCTGGTCATGTCCTTCTGTTATGAAATCTGCAGGCCACCATTCATTGAACTGGTCTTCCCGGTGAGGATAGTTCAGTGTAGCCCATGATGCCACTGCGGAATCAAACCATACATCAAAAACATCTTCAATCCTTGACATACGGCCGCCACAGTCACATGTTAATTTGATTTCGTCCACATAGGGCCTGTGGAGCTCGGTGTCTGGATCAACATCGGCAATTTCCTGCAGTTCCTTGCGGGTTCCTACGACCTTGAGAGATTCACATTCCTCACATCTCCATACAGGCAGGGGGATTCCCCAGTAGCGTTGTCTGGATATGCACCAGTCCCTGGCCCCTTCGATCCAGTCCCTGAATCTTGCAGAACCGGCCCAGTCAGGATGCCAGTCAACCTTCTTTATTTCTGCAAGCATATCTTCCTTCAGGTCACCAATCTTGATAAACCACTGTTTGGTGGCAAGATAGATGATAGGTGTCTTACATCTCCAGCAATGGCCATAACGATGTGAGATGGTATCATCGGCAAGTAGGAGGCCTTTTGCATCAAGGTCTTCCATCACAACGTTGTTGGCATCCCGGATATTCATACCTTCATATTTGCCGGCCTCTTTGGTGTAGTGGCCGTTTGAACCAACAGGGCAGAAAGCAGGAATATCATTTGCCTTTCCTACATCAAAGTCGTCCACACCATGCCCGGGTGCAATGTGGACACAACCTGTATTTTCAGCAGTTACAAAATCGGCAAGATAAACCCGATGATCGAATTTGGATTGTTCCGGTATGTTTTCCACAAGTGGATGCTTGTATTCCATGCCAGCAACACCTTCACCTGGCATTGTTTCAAGGATTTCATAATCTGTGTACCTTCCTTTTTTAAGTACACTTTCCACAAGATCGGAGGCCATTATCAATATTTCTTCCTTATCCTCTTTCACGGCCCTGACCTTTGCATATTCAAAATCAGGATTTACAGCCACAGCCATATTTGCAGGGATGGTCCAGGGTGTGGTAGTCCATATGACAATATATGTGTCATTTTCATCTTTTACTGCAAATTTGATGAAAATGGAAGGGTCGGTACGATCCTCATATTCAACTTCAGAATCTGCAATTGCTGTTTCACAGCGGGGACACCAGTTCACTACCCTTTTACCCACTTCAAGCAGATCTTTTTCGTAAGCCTGTTTGAGGGTCCACCAGGCAGCTTCTATGTATTCATCCTTGAGAGTCATGTAAGGGTCTTCCCAGTCCAGCCATGTCCCAAGGGTGCGGAACTGGTCTGTCATGGCATCCTTTTGTTTCAGGGCAAATTCCTTACATTTATCAACGAATTTTTCGACACCATAACTTTCAATGTCTTTCTTTGATTCAAAACCCAGGACTCCTTCAACTTTTACTTCTATGGGGAGGCCGTGCATGTCCCAACCGGCCCGGTCTACAATATCATGCCCATTCATGGATTTGTAACGAAGTATGGAGTCTTTGATAATTTTGTTCCAGGCGGTACCCAGATGTATATGTCCGGTAGTATATGGTGGGCCGTCCACAAAGAAAAATCGCTTTTCTCCACGGCGATGTTCTCTTACTTTCATGTAGGCATGGTTATCCTCCCAGAAATTGTGGACTTTTTCCTCGATTTTTTGTGCATTATATTGATCGGTAACTTCCTTGATCATAATAAGTAATCTCCATGAACAGCTGATATTCTGGTTATCCTAATACTACAATGGGTTTAAATAATTTAGCTTTAAATAATTCGTGAATCTTTTATGCTGAATGCCAAAATGGTTGCTGGAATCCAACTTTTAAGAAACATAATATACATTTTTCAATGCAGATTTGAATCTTCGTTTAATATTCTTAACATTTCAATTATGGAATATGCTGCACGAGTGACTCCCATACTGCGGCTATCGGTATCTGTACCCGCCACATAAAGATTCCTTACGGGTGTTCTTATCCCTGCAAAATGGCCATTTATGGTAACTGCAGCTTTTTCAGGAATGGTTACCTGGTCATGTTGCATTTCCACATGATCCTGGATATCAGGAACAACTTTGTATATTGTCTCATGGGCTTTTTTTATTTCTTTCTTTTCAGGAGATGAGTCATCTATTGCAAAAGCAAAACCTACAAGCTGTTTCCCCGGCGGGGCAAGGGTTGGATCATAGTTACTTATTGGCATTGCCCAATAGGCATTATCCTTAAACCAGATTTCAGAACCCCGGTAGTTGAATTCCTTCCTGGTCTCATCAAGACCCAGCCATACAGTCAGGCTCTTACTATTAACAATTCCGTCCAACTCCTCGATATAATTGTGGGGTAAATCTTGCACTAATTCGGGTAAATGCTTTACAAAACCGGTGTGTATGACTATGTCTGCAAGATAGATTTCATCGCTTTCCACTCCTGTAACCTGATTGTTTTCAACAAGTATCTTTTTAGCCTTACTCTCAGTCTTTATATCAACTGAGTCGGGTAAAGAATACAGTATTGCATTGAGCAGTGCTTTGAGACCTTTTCTTGGATATCCCTGCGAATCGTTTGCCCTGTTTGTTGCAAGTCTTCCAAGGGATGAAAACTGGCTTGATACACTGTTAAACCGAAGTTGTAATTGATTATGGTAATTTGCAGGGATGATGGATTGGAGAATAGACTCAACCGGTGGTCTGTCAGGCTTTGATACAATACTGGCAAATTGTGCCTGTGTAATACTGTCCCTGACAAAACTGCTCCCTGTTAATATTCTGTGTACCGAGGTTTCCTTCATTGACTTGCCGGAGAGAAAATGGGAGATAGCATCAACAAAATTGTATGAATCGGTGGATAGTGTCTTTGGCAGTGCATCATATACAGATTTTTTTGAAAGGTCTACCCCGAAGGTAGAAAGTGTCAATTCTTTGGTGAAGGTCTGTGCGATAAGTAATCTGTCTTTGCGGGGCAGTGCATCGAATACGGCAAATTCCTTGAGATTAGAAGGTACTTTTAGAAAATTGCGTTCAGTTCTGACAAAATAATTTCCGTAATCTTCGAAAACAGGAAGATAGTCAAAGTAATTTTCCATCAATCTTTTCAAGGGGCCTGTTTCCAGGTGGGTTATAGCATGAGGGCCTGTGTCGACCTGGAAGCCATCAACATCGTAACTGTTACAGTTTCCCCCAACCTGGCGATTTTTTTCAAGTACCAGTACTTTCTTTCCGTGTTTTGAAAGTGTCAGTGCGGCTAGCAGGCCAGTTGCTCCTGCACCAATTACAATGGCATCATATTTATTCATAATACTCTCCTTTAACGACCCTGAATATTCAGATTATTCTGTAGATTATATGTGTAATAGATAATCAAGATTGTCAGATGTATTTTTCACTAATATATGACAATGGGTTTAAATAATTTAGGCAAAGTGAACAAATCGGTTTAGGCATAAAGGTTTAAATCCTTATGGCAGCTTTTATTCTAATACAATCAGATTATCCGTCCGGGTGATATGTTGAAGGTTAAATCAAGGGTACAATTGAGGAAATCCGACAGGAAGAAACTTTTTGAAAGAATGGAGGAGAAGTTTGGCAAGATTAGCCGTCTTGAAGATAGTAAAATAGAAAGTGCCCGGGCAGATGACATGGAAGTCCTCATTGTAGAGGGTAAAATCTTATTCTTCAAATATGAGGAAGACTGGCACCCTACAGTTAGGGGTGTGCTTGAATATGGTATAAATGAATACGTGGTAGTTGTGGACCAGGGTGCAGTTAAATTTGTAATTAATGGCGCGGATATAATGAGTCCGGGTATTGTTTCGGCAGATCCTGTTATCAAAGAAGGGGATATTGTCGTTATAAAAGAGGAAACTCATAAAAAACCACTGGCTATCGGAAAGGCCCTTGTGCCTGGACCTCAGATGGTTGCGGATTCAGGCAAAGCAGTAGAATCCCTGCATTATGTGGGTGATGAATTCTGGAATCTGGAACTTTAAGACAAAGATATCTTTAAAATATAATGAACGTTATAAGGACATTAGATCTTTAATTCAAAATAAAAGGTGTGGATTATGGCATTCATGGACAAATTGTTCGGAAGTGGAACTAAAGCTACGTCTTCTGCAGAGGAGTACACTGAACTTGATCTTGGTAAGTATGAAGAGGTAATGGATGAAGAACCTGCTGAAACTTACGTAAGGGTTGCTGAACTTACCAATCTTAATGAATTACCGTCCCTTAAAAAGGAAATATATGACGGTAATATCCTTATGATTGATATTTCCAATATAAAGGCTGATAAATTGATGTTGGATCGTGCTTTGAAAGATCTCAAGGAAGTTATAATTGATGTCCACGGTGATATTGCGGGGATTAAAGAAGATCAGGTATTGGTAACACCAACCGGCGTAAAAATAGACAGGTCCAAGGTAATTGGTGGGAGATATTGAACCCAGAAAGCGAAAGGAAAGAGGGATTTGATACCCAAACCACCTGTCCTCTTTGCCACAATGAAATGATCATGCACTGGCAGAGTGACGATATACCTTTTTTTGGTGAAGTTATGTATGTAACGAGTCGTTGTGGCTGTGGTTTTCGTTTTACAGACACTATGATCCTGGCTCAGAAAGAGCCGATACGTTGTGAATTGAAAATAGAAAAGGAAGAAGACCTTAACTGCAGGGTTATCCGGTCAATATCTGGAACTGTAAGGATTCCTGAACTTGGTATTGTTATCGAACCAGGTAATGTTTCTGATTCCTATGTAACAAATATTGAAGGATTGCTCTACAGAGTCAGGGATGTAGTGAAAACTGCAATAAAATGGTCGCAAGATGATCCGGAAAAAGAGGCTGCAGGGAAAAATATTCTGAAAAGGTTAAATGATACACTTTCCAGCAAGGCTAATCTTACCGTCATAATGGAAGATCCACTGGGTAACAGCACTATTATATCTGAGAGGGCATCATGCAGCAATCTTACTCCGGAGGAGGCATCAGCACTTAAAACAGGGATGGTAATTCTGGATGCTGATTCCGCTAATCTCAAGGTTGACTCTTCTGAAAATATCCAACCTCTTGGAAATGACTAAAAATAATGGGTTTATTTATCTTCGCAGGATTTTAAAAACAATTTCTGGTGACTTTATGGGCGAACAGGAAAAAGAAGCATCATTGCCATCAAAAGACAATTTCAGTGAATGGTATAATGAATTACTCCAAATTGCAAAGATAATGGATGTACGTTACCCTGTAAAGGGTCTCTATGTATGGCATCCCTTCGGTTTTACTATCAGAAAAAAAACATATTCTATTATGAGGGAACTTCTTGACAGGGACCATGAAGAAACAATGTTTCCTCTGCTTGTCCCTGAATCCGAGTTTATGAAAGAGGCACAGCACATAAAGGGATTTGAGGATGAGGTCTACTGGGTGACCCATGGGGGGACATCTCCTCTTGAAGTAAAGCTTGCATTGCGTCCCACAAGTGAAACAGCCATATATCCGATGTATAAGCTCTGGGTGCGCTCTCATGCAGACCTCCCCTTGCGCCTGTATCAGATTGTCAACACATTCCGTTATGAGACAAAACACACGCGTCCCCTTATCCGCCTCAGGGAGATCACTTCTTTCAAGGAAGCGCATACGGTTCATGCTACATGGGATGAAGCAGCCGGCCAGGTAGATGAGGCAATAAGGATATATACTGAATTCTACCACAGGCTTGCGATACCGATACTGTCTTCCAGAAGACCCGACTGGGATAAGTTTCCGGGTGCGGATTATACGATTGCTGTTGATTCACTGATGCCTGACGGGAGAACGCTTCAGGTGGGTACTGCCCATCATTTGGGCGATAATTTTGCAAAGACTTTTGAAATAACCTATGAAGATTCTGAAGGGGAGCAGGTATATGCTCACCAGGCCTGTTATGGTGTTTCTGAACGCTGTCTTGCAGCACTAATTTCTACTCATGGTGATGACAAGGGACTTGTACTTCCACCTGAGGTCGCCCCTGTGCAGGTTGTTATTATTCCCATCATATTCAAAAATCCCGAAGAAGTTCTTGCAGCCTGTGAAAAGGTCTCAGAAGAGCTCAAGGATGCCGGTATTAAGGTCAAGACTGATGATAGCGATAAGCGCCCGGGTGCCAAATACTACAAATGGGAGATGCAGGGTGTACCGATCAGGCTGGAAATTGGTCCCCGTGACCTGAAAAATAAGGCAGCAATGATGGCAAGAAGGGACACCGGTGAAAAAGAACAGATTCCACTTGAAGATATAGCTTCAACCATAAAGGACACCTTCGCAGATATACATGAAAACCTGTATTCACAGGCTGAGGCCCAATTACGGGAACATATTTTCCTTTGTGAAGGTCTGGAAGGGATCAAAGATAAACTGGTTCATGGAATTGTTCAGACTTACTGGTGTGGAAAGAAAGATTGCGGTAAAGAGATGGAAGATGTCATTGGAGCCGGAATACTTGGAATACCGAATGAACAACCTGGCTGTAAGGGTAAAAAATGCCCTCTGTGTGGTGAAGAGGCAGTCAATTCCATTTATATTTCAAGAACCTATTGAATTTAATAAAATAAAACAGTGGTTATCATGGATTCATTCCTACCTGGACATAAAGATGTACCTGAAAAGCCTCTTTTCGTATGCGTGCTTTCCAACACCGAAACTGCATATATAGAGGGTCTTTCAGCCGCAGGAAAGAGTGCCAAACTGACAGATTATACTCCTGCAGGAGATGCTGAAGTGCTGGAAACGGGAAATATCATAAGTGTTCCCGTACTGCCTATGACTCCTCCTTTTAACACTCCTACGCCAGGGATTACTACCCGGGCCGTTCTGGTTACTACGGGAGTGCCTCATGTGTTTGTGCGTGCGGGTATGAAACTCACTCCTAAAGTACCTATGATAGACCTTGAAGTCCCTGCAGGGGCGGATATACGTAATAAAATCGCAGTAGAAGATCCGCACACCGTTTTCAAACGTGCAGAAGAAACAGGTAAAAACCTTAAAGATAAATCAGATTTTATAGTTATCGGAGAGAGTATTCCGGGCGGAACGACAACTGCTCAGGCGGTTCTAAACGCTCTGGGATATGATGGAAAAGTGAGCAGTAGTGCTTCAGCAAATCCTATAGGACTGAAAGCACAGGTTGTAAAGCAAGCTCTTGAATCTTCAGATATCACTCACGGAAAACTCAGGCAGGATCCTCTTGAAGCTGTACGTTGTGTGGGTGATCCCATGATGCCTGCAGTTGCCGGACTTGTTTCCGGTATAGGTAATGGTACACGTGTAATTCTTGCAGGTGGAACACAGATGGCTGCCGTATTCAGCATTATAAAACATATGGGAATGGATACGAGTAATCTTTCCATTGTTACTACTAGCTATGTGGCAAATGATGAAACTGCAAATTTCCGTGATTTGGCAAAACAAATTGGAGTAGAAATGTTTGCTGAAGATCTCGGATTTGGCAAATCAAAATTTTTGGGCCTCCAGCAATATGAGAAGGGCTATGTGAAAGAAGGAGTCGGTGCAGGAGGGGCTTTTTATATAGGACGTTTGTTGGGACACTCCCGTCAGGAAATGACGGCACAGGTGGAGAAGATTTGCATTGAGCTGGCAGATCTGCTGGAAGATTATGAGTAAATTCATTACATATTTGCCGGGTTATCCGCCTCTGCACCGGTAAATATATTATATATGAGGTGTATTGGGTGGATGCTTACACGTTTCATGCAACGTGTTTTGCGGGGCTGTGGCCTAGCCAGGAATGGCGACGGGCTCCAGCGGATAAATGATGAACAACGGGTCTACTGAGGCTTGCCCGACGGGGTTTGCCAGTGAGGAACCGTTGGAGCACTGATATGTGTTCATAAGAACAGTCAAAGCTGCTAAGTGCAGTTGTTCGGAGAGACCCGTCGATCGTGAGTTCGAATCTCACCAGCCCCACGTTTTCCTTTTCTTTTGTAACACAAACCTTTAAATCATATTGCCGTCGTATTAGCGGCGTGTTTCATCTACGGGAAAAAATCCCGTTGGAGTGTGGCCTTTATGGCTGAACCGTCAATGAATGAAACAAGGTGAAATAATGTCAAAATCATTTTACAGTTATGTAAGAGACGCATGGAAAAGACCTGATGATTCTTATGTAAAGGATCTCAGATGGGAAAGACTTCAGGAATGGAGACGTGAAGGCTCAGTAACCCGTGTAAAAAGGCCTACCCGTATAGACCGCGCACGTTCCCTTGGATATAAGGCAAAACAGGGAATCACAGTCGTACGTGTAAAGGTGCACCGTGGGAGCAGGCGTAATTCCCGTTATATGCGTGGAAGAAGGACCCAGCATATGGGTAAAAACAAGATCACAGGAGAAAAGAGTCTCCAGAGAATTGCCGAGGAAAGGGCTTCGCGCCGCCATCCTAACATGGAAGTACTCAACTCTTACTGGATAGGAGAAGATGGAAAGAATAAATGGTTTGAAGCAATTCTTGTGGATCCATTCCATCCTGCCATTGTTAAAGACAAGGACCTTAAATGGATATGTGACAGTTCCAGCCGGGGACGTACTTTCCGTGGAAAAACAAGCGCAGGAAGAAAGAGTAGAGGTATGCGCCGTAAAGGAACCGGTACGGAGAAAACCAGGCCGAGTGTCCGGTCCAACAATAACCAGGGCAAGTGATTCACTATATAACATTGCGCGTAACTGCGCATGCAACCGAAGACAGGGACAGAGTAATCTCTGCCCTGAAATTTCTTTTACCGGATGTTATCCGCAACTCTTCGGATATCGATGAGCAGATAAATTCTATGGTTGTGGAGGGACATTACGGTAACCCGATGGCTTTGTATAGTCTGGATTTTAAGCGCAAGGCTGAAACTTCTGCGTTAATGAACCGTCTGGTTTCGGAATTGTCCAAATCCCAAAGAGATGAACTTTTTCGCCAACTTGATGAGCGTCTTGATGATCAGCTGATGCTACATCTACGATTTAGCAAGCAGGAAGCATATTCTGGAAAACTTGTTACGGAATCATCTTCTGATGCGATTGCTGTCAAAATAAAAATCGCCACTTATCCTAAAGATAGGAATAAAGCCCTTGAAATGCTGGAGGATTTTTTTGAGCAGATTTGATTATTATGACTTGAATGTCCATGTGCTTCCGGATGGTTCAGGTTCTGTAAACCAGATGCTTTCAATTGCAAACCATCTTGGATATTCAGGAATTGGTATAACGAATCATATTGATAGGGAACCACCATCTGATGGTTCGCATGAAGGTATAGAACTGATTCATGGAGTGGAGATAGAAGTCCGTAATTCTTCAAGACTTCATGGTTTTGTTGGGAAGTTTCGTAAGAAAGTAGATGTTCTTGTGGTTCATGGGGGCAGTGAATCCATAAATCGCAGTGCAGTAGAAAATCCCAATGTAGATGTCCTGACTAATCTTCCCACCGGCAGAGACAATGGTTTTAATCATGTCCTTGCAAAATCAGCCCACGATAATGAAGTGGCAATCGCATTCAACCTTGATGTCATAATCAAACAGAGGGGTGGAAGGCGGGTACATGCTCTGGGACATTTCAGGAAAAATTTACAGCTTGCAAGAAAATACAATGTTCCCACAATACTTACGAGCAATGCAATGTCCTGCTATGACATGCGGGCTCCCAGGGAAATGATTGCGCTTGCCGGGTTGTTCGGTATGGAAGAGGATGAAGCAAATGCAGCTTTGAGTACTATTCCGGAAGGAATCATCAAACGCAACAGAAGAAATACCTCAACTCCGCAAGGTGTTCGCATTATTCAATACAATAGTCAGGAGTTTTGTTAATGAAAGTACTCCCTCCTACTCTTCGGGACCCGAAAAGGTATCTTGCACTGGAATTAATATGCGAGATACGGGTTTCACGGGAGGATTTCCTCAATGAGATATTTTCCAATTCCGCTGCATTAATTGGCGATTTTGGTTCAAGTCAGGCCGGTATCAGGCTGCTTGATTTTAATGATAATATGGGTATACTTCGCTGCAAGCGAGGTTCAGGAGACCTGACCCGGGCTATACTTGCTACAATTACAAGAGTAGGTGGTTATCCTGCAATTGTAAATGTGCTTGGAATTGCAGGTACTGTGCGATCGGCAACCGAAAAGTACATTGAAAAAAGGGATTCATATAACGTCCCTGACGACAAACACATATAAATGGATAGAAACTATATTATACGTTGTTATCGATACCACGTGCATAAGAATTAATAGGAGATAGATACGAAATGCAGATGGCACCACAAATGGGTTATGATAGAGCGATCACGGTTTTTAGTCCTGATGGCAGGTTATTTCAGGTAGAATACGCCCGTGAGGCAGTAAAGAGAGGAACCACAGCTGCTGGAATCAAAGCCCGGGACGGTGTAGTCCTCCTGGTGGACAAAAGAATTACCAGTCATTTGATTGAAGCTGAATCCATTGAAAAGATATTCCAGATTGATGAACATATCGGGGTAGCTACTTCAGGACTTGTAGCTGATGCACGTGCTCTTGTAGATCGTGCCAGAGTAGAAGCACAGGTTAATGTTGTCTCCTATGATGAGCCTATAAGTGTTGATGTGCTCTCAAAGAAGATTTGTGATCACAAGCAGACCTACACTCAGTACGGAGGCGTACGTCCTTATGGAACAGCTCTTTTAATAGCAGGTGTTGATGGCTCCACACCAAAACTCTTTGAAACAGATCCAAGCGGAGCACTACTTGAATATAAGGCAACAGCGATCGGTGCAGGTAGAAACGCCTTCATGGAAGTTTTCGAAGAAAAATACAAGGACGGAATGGATCTGGATGAAGCTATTATGCTTGGTATGGAAGCCCTTTACAATGCTTCAGACATGAAACTGGATGCATCCACTCTGGAAGTCGGTGTGGTGAAAGTGGAAGATAAGATGTTCTCCAAATATTCCAGTCAGCAGGTTGAATCCTATGTGGAGCGGATACTTGAAAACCACAAAGATGAAACCGAAGAAGCAGAAGATGAAGAAGCAGAACAGTAAATCCAGTACAGGTGTGAAAAATTATGGTATCTCTTGATGAAGCTTTAATTGCCCGCCTTAAGAAAGGTAGTAACCATTTTGAAGTGTTGGTTGACCCGGATGGTGCTCTTGAGTACAGGCAAGGAAATGATGTAAAGCTGGAGACAATCCTTGCTGTTGAAGATATTTTCACCGATGCAAAGAAGGGAGACCATGCAGCAGAGTCCGATATCATTAACAGTTTTGGTACGGATGATGTTTATGAAGTAGCAGGCAACATTATAATGCATGGAGAACTACAGCTTACCCAGGAACAGAGAAAATATTTCCTTGAAGAAAAGACAAAGCAGGTTGTAAGCATTATTGCTCATAATGCGCTTAATCCGCAAACGCGTGCACCTCACCCACCGGCCCGTATTAAAACTGCAATGGAAGAAGCAAAAGTACATATTGATCCTCTCAAAAGTGTTGATGAGCAGGTAAGAATTGTGATGAAAGCAATTCGTCCAATAATCCCTATCAGGTTTGAAGAGGTCGATATTAAGGTACAGGTTCCTCCTTCATATGCAGCTAAATCTTACGGTGAAATAGCAAATTTCGGAACCCTTGTAAAAGACAAATGGGAAAATGATGGTTCCTGGACAGCTGTAGTCAGGATGCCCGCAGGATTGCAGAATGATTTTTATGGTCTTGTTAACAGGCTCACAAAAGGCGATGCTGAGACTGAGCTCTTATAAGGAGATTTCAGGATGAAACGCAAAATCGTTTATCCCGGTCTGATGCTTTCCGAAAATGAAAAGCAAGCTGGAACAGGTACGTATGTGCAGGACGGCAAAGTATATTCACTGTTCTACGGGGTAGCCAATGATAAGAATCGTGTAACAGTTGTTCCTTTTTCAGGTAAGTACATACCGTCCCCCAGGGATTATGTGATTGGGTATGTAATAGAAGTAACTTCATCAAACTGGATATTTGATATCGGCTCCCCGTATGACGGACTTCTTCATGTATCTGAATATCCCAAAAGGGTGGATAGTTCAATGATGCGAAAAGAAATAGGCATCGGGGACTGTGCGATTTTGCGTATAAAAGATGTTAATACTTCCATGAAAGTGGAACTTTCAATGAAGGATCGAGGTCTTCGCCGTCTGGATGAAGGCAGGATTATAGATGTATCCACTACGAAGGTTCCACGTATCATCGGGCATAATGGATCCATGGTTTCAATGCTCAAAAAGGAATCCAATTGTGACATTTTCATAGGGCAAAACGGAAGGATATGGTTAAAGGGTAAAGATGAAGATATAAACAGGCTGACACAGGCCATAGAGATTATCGAAAATAAATCCCACACATCAGGATTGACCAACCATATTAGTGCTTTCCTGCGTTATGAAGAATCCGATGAAATCGAGGAAAAGGAAAAACCTGTACCATTTACCAGTAGTAAAAAGGACTACACAGAAGACGCTTGCCGAAAAGTAGATATGCTGCTTAGTGATGAAGATGAAAGTTGAGCAGCCCTTTTAATATTTAATATACTGAGCAGGATTTTGGAGAACTTGTAATGAGTGATAAACCGGAACGTTTTATTGATGATGAGGGTCTTCGCCTTGATGGAAGGCGTGTTGATGAGATCCGACCCATGAAAGTAGAGATGGGTGTGCTTTCAAGAGCCGATGGCTCATGTTACCTTGAATGGGGAAATAATAAGGTGCTTGCAGCAGTTTATGGCCCCCGGGAACTGCACCCGAGAAGGATGCAGAAACCCAATGAAGTACTTGTGCGCTACAAGTATAATATGGCCTCTTTTTCTGTGGAAGATAGGATAAGACCGGGCCCAAGCAGAAGAAGTACTGAGATATCCAAAGTCAGTGGAGAAGCTTTTGAACCTGTTGTGATGACACAATATTATCCCGGTGCTGTAATAGATGTATTCGCAGAAGTATTACAGGCCGATGCAGGGACCAGGACCGCTGCTATCAATGCAGCAACACTTGCTCTTGCAGATGCTGGCATACCCATGAAAGGGCTTGTTTCGGCCTGTGCAGTAGGCAAAGTTGATGGGCAGCTTGTTCTTGATCTCAACAAACCAGAAGATAATTATGGTCAGGCTGATCTTCCTGTCGCAATGACCCAGGATGGGGAAATAACTCTTCTCCAGATGGATGGTCACCTTACTCCTGAAGAACTTGAAGAAGGCCTGGAGATGGTTAAAAAAGGCTGCCAGCAAATTCTTGAAATTCAGCGTGAAGCCCTTGTTTCCAGATATGGGAATGAGGATGAAGAAGGCGAAGAAGCTGAAGAGGAAAGTCCAGAAGAAGTCCCTGAACCAGAAGAAGAGGAAGACGAAGAAAGGGATAACTCATTCGACAATGAAGAATCTGAAGCAGAAAACTCGGATGAAAATGATGTAACCGAAGAGGATGAGGGTGAAGAAGATGAGCGGCAGTGAGGTTATTTCCAGACTGAAACGGGATTATATTTACAACCTTATGCTCAAGGGTGAACGTGAAGACGGTCGCCAATTCAATGAGTTAAGGGATATTGCTCTTGAAACAGGTATTATTGATAAGGCAGAAGGCTCTGCAATGGTGCAGTATGGGGATACCCAGGTAATGGTGGGTGTCAAAATGCAGGTTGGTACTCCTTTCCCCGATAGTCCTACAGAAGGAGTTATCATTACCAATATGGAACTTAATCCAATTGCTTCACCTGACTTTGAAGCAGGTCCTCCAAGAGAGAAAGCTATCGAGATGGCCAGGATTGTAGATAGAGGCATAAGGGAATCTGGCGCAATAGATATAAACAAGCTCTGTATTACGGAAGGCGAAGAGGTATGGATGGTTTTCATTGATGTCCATGTTCTGAATAATTCCGGAAATATACTTGATGCCGCATCCCTGGGTGCAATCGCTGCCCTTATGACCACAACAGTACCTTCTGAAAGAGAAGGAAAAGGTGAAGATTACCCCATGCCTGTGCGTGAAATGCCTGTGGGTATATCACTGGTCAAGATTGGTGATGAAATGGTGTTAGATCCCACGTATGGTGAAGAATCAGTATGTGAAACAAGAATTACCATATCCTCTAATCAGGACGGTTCCATTTGTTCAATGCAAAAAAGTGGTTCAGGTAGTTTGACACCGGCACAAGTTGTTAAGGCAAGTAAGATCGCGAAGGAAAAAGGCGAGATTATACGAGAAAAGTATTTATTGGAAATATGAGTAACAGGGTTTTTAGATCATACCATCCAAGGAGACAATTATCATGGCAAAAAAGTATTCAAAAAAGGGAAGGGTTTCCCGTTCAGCAGGAAGGTACGGTACCAGGTACGGTCGTAAGGATCGTAAACTTGTTGGAGATATCGAAGAACGGACACATATGCCACATACCTGTGTGAAATGTGACAGACCTACTGTAAAAAGGGTCGGTACAGGTATCTGGGAATGCAGGAAATGTGGCCACACCTTTGCAGGTGGTACCTACACCCCATCCACTTCTGTGGGCAAAACTATATCCAGAACCGTTAAAAAGGCAGTCGAACAGGTTGAGTAATAGATATGGATTATAAATGTACCCGGTGTAAAAGAGCAGTTGAAATTGACTACCAGTACACTGGAATACGCTGTCCTTATTGTGGGAATCGTATTCTTGTAAAAGGAAGACCTACCACAATAAAGACATTGAAAGCAGAGTGAGAGGATGTTAATTTCCTCATCACGCTCTCCTTCACCTCCAACCCGTACCCTTTGTAAATATCTTGCATCTTTTTTTAACTGCGAGTATATCACAAGGGGCAAAAGTGGTTTGGAGGACATACTGTATGGTATGGATGCTGAAACCCTGCTTATTGTAGGGCAATATCATGGCAATCCTGCCAGTATGACATTTTTGGATAGTGAAGGGCAACAGCAATTATCCATATGGATGAATGTTGTATTTTATGACAAGCCCAAAAAATCCTCTTCAAAGGACAGTATGCCGTCCATTAAAGGCAGTGGTAAACTGGCAGGATTCCTCGCTGATTTATTACCTGAGGGTAATAATAACTCCAGGTGTTCTATTCAGGTAGCTGATGACCTAATGAGCTTTTATTGTAATGGCAATAATCTATTCAATCTAAAGATAAAGGGGTTCAAGACAACGGATGATTAAGTATGGATTCATCTTCAGAAACAATCATTGAAACTCCGGATGCCCTTAAATTGTACCTGTCTGTAAAACCAGAATTGGATAGATTGGTTACAGATCGTTCATCAATAGAAATAGATGTCAAAGACTATCAGTTGATAATGAAAGTTACATCAGATGACCTAATATCGATGAGGTCCACATTGAATACCTGGTATAGGCTTATCAAAGTAGCATCTGAAATGGTCACTCTGACATCACTAAATTAATTTCCACCCTGTTTTATGCATACTTTTAATATCCATATCCAGTGAAAAACTTTAAATCTAGTCTTGTTCAAATTTAATCTGGAGGTATTTTATGGCTCTTAAAACATGTAAGAAAAACAGTGAGAGACCTCTTTGTTTATGGGTTCGTGCCTGCAAAAAATTCAATAAAATAGCAAAGCAGCAGGATTATTACGAGGGAAGTCGCCTATCAAATGAAGAAGACAAAGTTTAATTTAGATTGGCCCATGCGTTTAAAGGTAATGAAATTCGAATTTCATTCATATTTATCTCTGGCCTTTGTTTGGGCTTTTCTTATAATTTCCCTGACCGGAATTCCGCTAATTTTTGAGACTTCTTTACAATCATCATATTCTGCTGAGATATGTAATATGCCACTGTCTGGTGTAATCAAGTATTGATTCGAGAGTCTCTTTTACTTTGTTTCCATCGGCGCCGAGTGAAATCAATGAACCTATAATCATATCTCCGGCAGCACCGGAGAACGGATCGAACAGTAGAATTTTCATGATGATCGGCCTTGTTAATTCTCAATAACTACTGAATCAGTCTGTTCTCGTGCATCAGCAACCGTATTTGCGATCCTGCCTGCGAATGAGCCGGCAACAAAACCTGCATCGATGTTAACAACAGACAGAACCGAGCATGACTGTAGCATTGAATACAGGGCAGCTTCACCCTGCCCCTCTTCCATATCCGGTGGATACAGGCAGGCCTATTACAGGTACATCAAAAAGGCTCGATACCACGGTTGGTAATGTTATCCTCCCGGCCGGCGGCAACTCCCATATCATTTATCTTCACAGTCTCACATCCCATCTCCGCTGCCGTCATCCGTGCTTCTTCTGCAACATTGATATCAGCAGTACCGGCTGAAATTATAGCCACAACATCTCCGGTCTTTATCATGGGTGTCCCGTCATGCACAGCTGCAGTCCTTCGATGGATTCCCCAATCTATCCGTTCACTGCCAAATTCATTTTCCAGACATGAGGCTTGATCTTCGTTAAGGCGGGTTATAAGGACACGACCGGTTGCCTCAATCTGGGCTTTTGCAATTTCCAGAATATCTTCCGGTGTTTTTCCTTCTGCAAGTACTGCTTCCATGATGCCTGTCCTGTGTTTCCTGAAGGTATCGATGTTGGCGACATTACATACAGGAACATAACCCAGGGACCGGATACAGGCCTGGGTGTCATCAATTCCGACTTCACCATTTTTGTATTTTTGAAGAAGATTTTTGAGATTTATTGCTGACCTCTCTATCCTGTAATGAATTATATATTACAATATAATTCATATATTTGGCTATCTATTATAGTTGTAATTATCCTTTATAGGGACAACAGGAGAAATAATCATGAAAAACCCAGCGGGAGACAAACCACAAATCGATGATAGTGCCTGGATTGCTGGCAGTGCCGTTGTAATGGGAAATGTGAGGATAGAAGCAGATGTCCTTGTAGCACCAAATGCTGTAATACGGGCAGATGAACCGAGTGCATCTATTGTTATCGGAAAAGGATGTAATATTCAGGACAATGTGGTTCTTCATGGCGTTGAAGGGTCTAAAGTTTTTATCGATGAAGATACCTCACTGGCTCATGGGTGTATCGTACATGGACCATGCCAGTTGGGCAAAAGATGTTTCATAGGTTTTGGTGCGGTAGTATTTGACAGTGTCCTTGAAGATGATGTGGTGGTACTCCATAATGCTACGGTACAGGGTGTCCATCTACCGGCATCCAAAAGTGTGCCTGTAGGTCGCACTGTGCTGAGCGAGAAAGATGTCACAGAATTGCCATTGGTCGATCAGGGTCTAATGGATTTTAAACACAAAGTTTCCAGTGTGAACCTGGATCTTGTTGAAGGTTATCGTAAGATGGATAGTGACTGAGCAAAAAATATGGAAGGTTAATTCCCTTCCATTGAGGCTGTCGGAAAAGTCTACTACTTACAGACACATATCATACAGTTTCTATTGTATATACTCATTTTCTGTCGCATAATCACAACCAAGAGATACATTTATATCATATAACCATAATCAACTGAAATAATTAACTCTATCGTGATTAAAATGTATTCTGTTCAAAACCCAAGCAAACAACATTCGTGTATGGTCCTGATGTCTACGAATTGATACTCAAAAACCATTTGCTTTATAAGATCAATGAAAATGTTGATTTCTCGTTCATCAATGAAACATGTGAAAAACTCTATTGTTCAAACAAAGGTCGTCCTGTAACCAACACACCTGAAATGATGCTACGGTCTGCAGTAGTTCAATACCTTTTTAGAATCAATACCTTTTTAGAAGAGGCTAAAAGATACAGTAAATCTCGAGATTTTAAACGGGATATGAAAATGAGGGCACATATCGAACCAAAACAGGGAGAGATGAAGAGATTTCATGGGCTGAAAAGAGCAAAGTTCTGGGGGAAAGAGAAGATGAATATCCAGGCAATGTTAACAGGAATTGCAGTTAATCTAAAGAGATTTATTAAAATGAGTGGGGATATATGTTAAAGATAGAAGGGATGAAAGAGTTGAGGCTTAAAAAAGGATTGAAAGAAGCTGGATTGAAAATATGTCAAACAAATAGATGATAATTTCTCAAAAAAATGAATTTAAGCCTTAAATTTGCTCTTTAATGAAGTAAAGGGGATCTTTTTTATCTATTATCCGACAGTCTCTTAATATTGTAATTTATCACTCCCTGATTTTTGCCTATCATATTACAAGCAAGCGTTTTCCGAGTTAATGTTTTGACCATAAAGTAGACCTTTTAACTATTATGTATCCCATTGACCACAATGTAGTGGACTTTATGGTCAAGCCCATCGTTACAGAATGTCTTATATACTACTAACAAGGTATGTGGTTACTGCATTCCTGTGAAGGGTGAGGGAAATGAAACATAAGCCAAAGATACAGACCAAAGAAGACTACATGAAGTGGTCGTCGAAAATGATGTAAAATTTATACGTACCCAGTTTGCCATGATATCATCCACCTACCGGGAAGTAGATTTTCATTTGTTATAAAGATGAGGCAAACGACAACGACTGTTTTCACAGAGGATGTACAGAATCGTGCTCAATTTTCTTTTCCAGCTCATCCCAGCTAGCGGCATTCCGTATACAGCCGGGGTCAGGCCCCTGTACATCATTGAAATAACCAAATGCACGTGCCCGGCATCCCCCGCAAACCTTCAAATAAGCACATTCAGAACACTGCCCTTTAAAGGAATTCCTTTGACGCATTTTTGCAAGAAAATCACTGTTTTGCCACACATCTACAAGGTTGTTGTACCTGATGTTTGCCAGTGTTTTTGGCAGGAACACACATGGAATTATATCCCCGTTTGGCTGGAGGCCGCAGTACAGACGGCCAGCTCCGCAGCCTCCCACAAACTCCGCAAGAAATTCAACTTTGTCTGCCAATTGTTTATTCTGTCCGATCGAATCAAAGTGGGTCAATGAAGATATTGAATGTCTCCCACCCATGCAGACCCGTGAAAACTGAGGAGCCGTGGAAAGTACATTGATATTTCTTCTCTCCCCCTCTGTGGCCAGTTCCTCAAGAAGGGATTCACGCTGCTGAGGAGAAAGATCCTTGTTCATAATCTCCTTTCCTCTTCCGGCAGGGATGAAATTGTAGTGCATAAAGGTGCCGGCACCCAGTGATTCAGTGATATCAATCACTTCACTTACCTCATCGAGGTTTTGGGAGGTTACTGTCATCGCTACTTCAGTGTTCAGGCCCGCATCCACTGCATTTTTGATACCCTCCAGGGTCTTATCGAAGGCTCCATCCAGTCCACGGAAATTATCATGAGTTTGCCTGGTACCGTCCAGAGAGATCTGGACAAAGGAACAACCAAGATCTGCCAGTCGCTTTGCCCGTGCAGCCGTTAGCATTGTACCGTTGGTCGCAAGAGCCAGTCCCATATCCCTCTGGCATATTCTTGCAGCCACTTCAAAAAAATCATTCCGCATAAGAGGCTCTCCCCCTGACAGGGAGATATAGGCAACCCCTTCATCTGCCAGTCTGTCCACAACTTTGACCCTTTCAGCTGTGTTCAATTCATCCGGTGTGGGCCTGCTAATGGCACTCTGGTAACAGTGTCTGCAATGAAGGTTGCATGCATTGGTAGAGTTCCAGACGACCAGGAAGGGTGCATAAGAAGTGAAGGGCTTTTGTGGACCCCACAAACCAATACCTGCCAGAGTCGAGACAAGCCCTTTGCGCCAGTAACCCACCTTCATATTGGACTTTATATCATCCTCTGTGATGCCGGTTTTATTGGCAACCTGTCCAATTATACTTCTAACCGTTTTGCCGACAATTCGGTCCTTCAGGCCAAGATCATCCTCCGTATCCCACCCGTAAGATTTCAGGATTCTTTCCATTCGCTGCATGCCATCAGATCCGGCAACGACCTTGCTGAGAACTTTGCGTGTGGCAGGATTACCTAACCATGTTTCTACAAGAGATGCCATTTCTTCAGTCTGTGCTTTTGATGAATAATCCATAGTTTTCTACCAAGAATCAAACTCATATAATCTGACCGTTTTCCTGGTACCCCCTATCTATATGAAATGAGATTGCTTAAATATTTTTTTTATATTTGTTTGCATGCAGTAGTTATCTTTATATATAAGTAATACGGTAAGTGGTTACTGCATTCCTGTGAAGGGTGAGAGAAATGAAACATAAGCCAGAGATACAGACCAAAGAAGACGTACTTGAAGCGGTCGTCGAAAATGATGTAAAGTTTATACGTACCCAGTTCACCGACACAATGGGAATTATCAAGAGCTGGGCAATTCCTTCCGAAGACCTGGATGAGGCATTCGATGAAGGAGTGATGTTCGATGGTTCTTCAATCGAAGGATTCACCCGCATTGAGGAATCGGACATGATGCTAATGCCCGACCCTTCAACATTCCGTATCCTGCCCTGGAGACCAACCGAAGGAGCTGTTGCGCGTATAATAGGTGATGTAAAATTGCCGGATGGCAACCCCTTCGAGGGAGATCCACGTTACATTCTCAAAAAGACCCTTAAGGAAGCCCAGGACATGGGATATTCCATGAATGTGGGACCGGAACTTGAATTCTTCCTGTTCAAACTGGACAGTGAAGGCAATCCCACAACCGAACTTACCGATAAAGGCGGTTACTTCGACTTTGCACCCCTTGACATGGCCCAGGATGTGCGCAGGGAAATTGACTATGCCCTGGAACACATGGGATTCAAGCTCGAGGCATCACACCACGAAGTTGCCCCCTCACAGCACGAGATCGATTTCAGGTTCTCGGATGCCCTTACTACAGCTGATAATGTAATCACATTCAGGTATGTGGTCAAATCCATAGCAAACCACCACGGTTACTATGCAACCTTCATGCCGAAACCACTCTACGGTGTAAACGGCTCAGGAATGCACGCCAACCAATCCCTGATGTCACAGGATGGCGAAAACGTATTCTTTGATCCGAATACTCCAAACCAACTCTCCGACATAGCCAGGTATTACACCGGCGGACTGCTGGAACATATCAGGGAATTCGCGGCAATAACCAACCCAACTGTCAACTCTTACAAAAGACTTGTCTCGGGATATGAAGCGCCCATCTACATAACCTGGTCGGACAGTAACCGCAGTTCCCTGATACGCATCCCGTCAACCAGGGGCAAGGGTACAAGGGTAGAACTCAGGTGTCCTGATCCGGCATGTAATCCATATCTTGCCTTTGCAACCATGCTTTCTGCAGGCCTGGATGGAATCAAGAACAAAACCGACCCTGGAGAAGCAGTAACCCACAATATCTTCAAACTTTCCGGACAGGAGAGAGAAGGCATGGGGATCAATTCTCTTCCAGGAAGCCTCAAGGAAGCGATAGACGAAATGGCAGGCAGTGAATTTGTTAAAAAGACCATGGGAGACCACCTTTTCAACAACTACCTATGTGCCAAGAATAAGGAATGGGATGATTATAAGGCCCAAGTACACCAGTGGGAACTGGATACCTACCTTGGTGTACTTTAAGCAGGGATTTCACAGGAAGTCCCGCCCAAATTTTTTTAGATACATACACTTTATACACACTTTTACATATCATAACAAGGTGATGCCGATGTGCGGGATAATAGGAGTTATTGACAGACAGAAACAAAAAATGAATGGTTCGGGAATCAAAGAAGCCCTCAGCCTTATGAATGAGCGTGGCAGTGGTGAAGGTGCAGGTTATGCTGCATATGGCATATACCCCGATTTTGAAGACTGTTATGCCCTGCACATATTCTTTGATAATCTTGTGGAGCCAAAATCAAAAGTTGATGATATTATCCAGAAATGGGGACGCGTCGTCCATCAGGAAGAAATTCCTACAAAGGAACAACCCAACCTGAAAAGGAGTCATGTTCCCTGGAGATACTTCTTCAAACCCTATACTGATCTTATGACCGGAAGTCTCACACCGGATGAAGATATCGTCAAATATCTGGTCATGGAAATTAATTCCTCGACTATCGAAGGAGCCCTGGTATTTTCCTCCGGGAAAAATATGGGAGTGTTCAAGGCCGCAGGGTGGCCGGAAGATGTGGCAAATTTTTACAAAATTGATGAATATGAAGGTTATATCTGGCTGGCACATAACCGTTATCCCACCAACACCCCGGGATGGTGGGGAGGAGCACATCCCTTTAACCTGCTGAACTGGTCGGTGGTACACAACGGAGAGATTACTTCCTACGGGACAAATCAGAGATATGTAGAAAGCAATGGTTACCAGTGTACAATGTATACAGATACCGAGGTTGTTGCATACCTGTTCGACCTGCTCGGCAGACATCACGAATTACCATCAGAGATCATTGTAAAAGCAATGGCTCCGCCTTTCTGGGATGAGATCGATGAAATGAATGATAAAGAGCGTGAACTCAACAAAGCAATTCGCCTGACCTATGGCCCGGCTCTCATGAATGGCCCCTTCGCAATAGTTGTGGCCACTCATGATGGCATAGTAGGGTTCACTGACAGGATAAAACTCAGGCCACTGGTAGTTGGGGAACACGGTTCGAGGTTGTACATATCCAGTGAGGAAGCCGCAATTCGAACCATGGACCCCCAGGTGGAGGATATCCACATGCCGGGTGCTGGTGAGCCGGTAATCGGGAGGGTTGTAACATGAGCCTGGGAAGTGTACCCCTGAAATACCGTATACAGATAGACAGGCAGCAATGTATGCAATGTATGAGGTGTGTGTATAATTGTTCCTATGGTGTATTCCGGGAAGAGGATGACGGCAATATCCTGATCGATTCACGCAAATGCACAGCATGCCACCGTTGCATTTCAATGTGTCCGCGGGATGCCATCAATCTCAGTGAGCATCCCGTTGATTACCGCAGCCATCCCTTATGGACTCCGCAAGCCCGGGAGGATGTCATAAACCAATCACGAAGTGGCAGGATCGTCCTGGCGGGAATGGGAAATGCCAAGGATTATCCTATAATCTACGACAGGTTGGTGCTGGATGCCTGCCAGGTAACCAATCCGAGTATAGACCCCCTGCGTGAGCCTATGGAATTACGTACCTACCTGGGGCAAAAACCTTCAAAACTTGATATAAGGAAGCAGGAAAACGGGGAGATTAAACTCAATACCAAACTATCCCCAAATCTGGAATTGCAGACCCCGATAATGATCGGACATATGAGTTATGGTGCTATCAGCCTCAATGCCCAGTTAAGTCTTGCAAAGGCAGCAGCCAAAACCGGCACATACATGGGAACCGGGGAAGGTGGCCTGCATAAGGACATTTATCCATATCAGGATAATGTCATAGTGCAGGTGGCCTCCGGACGGTTCGGCGTGGATATTAATTACCTTGATAGGGGAGCCGCTATAGAAATCAAGATTGGACAGGGAGCAAAACCCGGTATTGGGGGACATCTACCCGGCGAGAAAGTGTGCACGGATGTTTCCTGCACACGAATGATACCTGCAGGCAGCGATGCGATAAGCCCCGCCCCCCACCATGACATCTACAGCATAGAGGACCTGGCACAGCTGGTAAGAGGCCTCAAGGAAGCAACCGAATGGAAGAAACCGGTTTTCGTAAAAATTGCAGCTGTGCATAATGTCGCAGCTGTGGCGGCTGGTATTGCAAGATCTTCTGCAGATGCAGTGGTTATAGATGGTTTCCGTGGAGGCACCGGGGCAGCTCCGAAAGTCTTCAGGGATAATGTGGGCATTCCCATAGAAGCAGCGATTGCCAGTGTCGATCAGAAACTCAATGATCAGGGTATCCGTAACAAGGTATCTGTTATTGCCAGCGGGGGAATTCGCAACAGTGCAGATATTGCCAAATCCATAGCCCTTGGTGCAGACGCAGTTTATATCGGAACCGCAGCCCTGATTTCAATGGGATGCCGGGTTTGTGGAAACTGTTACCGTGGTTTGTGTCCCTGGGGTATTGCCACCCAGAGGGAAGACCTTGTCAGCCGGCTTGATCCGGAAGTTGAGTCCGAACATGTTGCAAATCTAATTAAATCCTGGACCCTGGAGCTCAGTGAACTCATGGGTGCAGCCGGAATCAACAGTATAGAAAGCCTGAGAGGTAATCGTAGCAGGCTGCGTGGCTATATGCTGGATGAAGGCACCCTGGATGTGTTGCAGGTAAAGCCTGTGGGGGCCTGATCAAATGGAACCAGTACACATAGATGCAAGAGGACTTCATTACACACCCCTGAATCAGCAGATACGCAGAGCTGTTTCAGAGGGTACTACTGAGATAATCGTGGATAATGTACTTGGCCAGCGATTCATAGCAGATGGGTTAAAAGGAGAAGTTACCATCCGGATCAACGGTGTTCCGGGTGGCGACCTTGGAATGTTCATGAACGGCCCCACCTGTATCGTTAAAGGCAACTGCGACCACGCACCCGGTAATACCATGGACAGCGGAAAGATCGTTATCCATGGCAGTGCAGGAGATGCCGTGGCCCACAGCATGAGAGGCGGCAAAGTATTCGTGAGAGACGATATCGGTTACAGAGGAGGCATTCATATGAAGGAATATGGAGAGGATCATAAACCCATCCTGGTTATTGGAGGCAATGCCTGTTCATTCCTGGGAGAATACATGGCCGGGGGAGTAATAATTGTCCTGGGCAAGAGTAGCAATCCTTTTGGAGGCAGAGGTGTTGGCAGTGGAATTCACGGTGGTGAGATCATCCTGCGAGGTGAATTGAAAGAAAGACAGCTTGGCGTGGGTGCCAGGATCACGGAATTCACAGAAGAGGATCTGGAAAAGATAAGTCCTTATATTGAAGAGTTTTGCGGATCTTTTGAAATCGACCCGGAAAAATATCTGGATACAAAATACACAAAAATAGTCGCGTCAAGCAGCAGGCCTTTTGCGGGCAAATATGTCTGGGAGTGAACTGCATGATTAATTCATGCATTCCTCTTTGACGACACATAGTGCAACAGAGAAACAATTGCAACAAAAATGACTTTATGGAACAGCAATACCAAATTCAATAGGATTTTCAGTATTGTTCACGATGTCTATATACACGAGATCAGAGCCGCTCACATCTCGTGCATATCGTATCTCTGCCATGTGAATCCGCTTGGTTTCCTGATCCAGAGTGACTTCAAACCTATACACACCTAAAGGCCCCTTAATATACTGAAGATCGGTCCTGTCTCCTGATTTAAGGAAATAGGATTCATAAAATATAGATTGGTTGTCAGAATCAAATATCTCTACAACGACATTATGTTCAGTATTATCCACATTATCGACACCGAATGCAAGCGGGCCAGGCTCAGGTTGGAAAATGAGAATTGGAATGGCCAATACTATTCCAATTAAAATAAATAAAAGTAACCCCACAATTATTGAATTTCTTTTTTGCATTTTGATTCAAACTCATATGCCATCATATGCAACTATTTATTGGATAATTGCACATGAAAGTTGCACTGTGTATATTGCAATAAAATTACTCCATGGTTTATAAAACAATTTGATGGATCTGATTTATTAACCATAATTTTAATTTCTATTTTCTGTTTAACCCAGTATCCAGAAAGCGCATTACCATCAGAAACAAGAAAAAGTTATATCGAAATAGGACAGTGTTTTCTTTCCTTACAACCAACCTAGTCAAATGTATGTGATCATCATGGGAAACTACCTCGATCTTAAGGAAAAAGTCTGGAATACAAATCGTTGCAGCGGATGCGGGGGTTGTGTGGCGGTATGTCCTGCAGATGCCCTGTATTTCAAAAAGGGAGAAGAATCCATAAAACCCTCCAGCAATGGCTACTGCAAGGAGGCCACTGATGGTGTTCCCTGCGGTG
>NZ_MAFX01000016.1:0-33984 GCF_001683555.1 Methanohalophilus sp. DAL1
GCACGATGGACCGGGCAGAATATGAAAATGCAGTAAGCAAGGCAAAGGAACATATCCTGGATGGCGATATTTTCCAGGTGGTACTTTCAAGACGCTATGAGTTACCCTACCAGAATAGTCCTCTTTACCTTTACAGGAAACTACGCTCCATTAACCCGAGTCCTTACATGTATCTGCTTTCGTATAAGGATATGGCCGTGGTGGGTGCAAGTCCTGAAACCCTGATGACTGTGGATAACGGACGTGTGATCACCAATCCTATCGCAGGGACATGCCCGGGGGGTGAAAGCGAAGCTGAAGATTGCAGCTATGCCGAAATAATGCTTCATGATGAAAAGGAAAGGGCTGAACATGTGATGCTTGTTGATTTGTCCCGCAACGATGTACGCATGGTCTGTGAAGGTGGCTCTGTAAAAGTATCCGATTTTATGAAAGTGGTACGTTATTCTCATGTACAGCATATTGAAAGTACGGTGGAAGGTAAATTAAGACCTGAATGCGACCAGTTCGATGCTATCAAGGCACTTCTTCCTGCAGGAACTCTTTCCGGTGCACCCAAGATACGGGCAATGGAGATCATAAGAAAACTTGAAGGAGTCGGCAGGGGCGTCTACGGCGGAGGGATAGGTTACTTTTCCTGGAACGGGGATGCGGACTTTGCAATTGCAATACGCACGGTTGTTATGAGAGAGGGACATGTAATGATACAGGCAGGTGCCGGTATAGTTGCAGATTCAGTGCCTTCTAAAGAATACGAGGAAACCGAGCGCAAAATGGCTGCAATGCTCAAAGCGGTAAGAGGTGAATGATGTGAAAGTACTGTTTGTAAACAACAGGGATTCCTTTGTATGGAACCTTGTGGATGCCTTTTCCGTATTGGGTGTTGAGACTGTAGTTGTTCCAAATACATTAGAAATGGAAGAGGTCAGAAATATAAAACCAGATACCATTGTCATATCACCCGGCCCCGGCATTCCAGAAAGATCTGAGGATATCGGTAACTGTCTCCAGATTATTAAGGAATACGGTCCAAATACCCCTATACTGGGAGTTTGCCTTGGCCATCAGGCTATAAATCGGGCTTACGGAGGCAGTACTGGTAGGTGTGCAAATGGCCCCGTCCACGGCAAGGCTTCATCAATAATTCACAATGATTCACTTCTTTTTGCGGGATTTGCCAATCCTTTTGAAGGAGGAAGGTACCATTCCCTGGAAATTAAAAAACTTGCCCCACCCTTAGAATCCATTGCCCATACAGAAGATGGCTCAATAATGGCGATTAAGCATAAGGAACACCCGGTCTATGGCATCCAGTTCCATCCTGAATCGGTCCTGATGAGTGATGGTTTGAAAATCATTGAAAATTTTTTGGCCCTGGTCATACAGGAGGATTAATCCTTAATAGTAAAGGCAATTGTATTCAGGACATATGTTTATTGCTTTAACCGGCACTCCCGGATGTGGGAAAACATCTGTATCCGGGCTGCTTGAGAATGAATTCGGGTATCGAGTGGTTCATCTGAACGAAATCATAAAATCCGAGAATCTTTTCGTAGAAGAAGATAAGCAACGGGACTGTGTGGTTACTGACCTTGATGTGGTAAAAAAACGGCTGTCAGTCATAGAAGAATCTGAAAATCCTGTAATTATTGACAGCCACATGGCCCATCTGATTACAGATGTTTCCATCGTGCTACGTACGGCTCCCAATGAACTCAAAAAAAGGCTTGAAAAAAGAGGCTATCAACCTGCAAAAGTTGATGAGAATATAGAAGCAGAATGCCTCGATGTTATACTTGTAGAGTCAGTTGAGAACTGTGAAATGGTATTTGAAGTTGGTACCACAGGTCGAAGTATGAGTGAAGTTGCGGGGGATGTAAGAGAGATAATCGACGGCATATCCTCAGGACATCCACCCCTTGATAAATTCAAACCCGGTGCTTTTGATTGGAGCGGGGAAATATTCTGATCACTTTTTCTTATCCGGGGGTATTTTCTCATCAGGTGTTACGCCGTAATATCTGGTCCTTGCTTTTCCCCATATGCAACCTTCCTTACCAAATATCTTGAGTTCAAGATTCTGGATCGCCTTACAAATGGGATTTCCAGCTCTTGCTCCCCTGCATACAATACAATATTTTTCACAAAATACCGGTGCTCTGTCGGTCATTAGATGTCCCCTGCATATTCCTTACACTATATAATATGCAACGAACGTACTATAAAAAATTAAGGACCGGGGGTTGTCAGAAAGTCTGATCGCTGCCGGAGACATGTTTTAATCTCCTGACACCATCGATCTCTTCAATAACTTCTGTAACAGATTCAGGAACGAATTGTTCCCACTCTTCACCGGCAATCATCTTTTCACGGATGAGAGTGCCTGAATACTTTTCCCGATGATACATGGGAGGTTGCTTTGTTTCTATGCCTGCTTCTTCAAAAAGCTCGAGGATTAGAGGATTATTGGAATAGACTATGTCAAAAGGAGGAGTCCTTGCAGTGACATAGGAAACCCAAACTGCGTTTTGCTGGATGTCATCTATGGGAACTGCATAATGTTTGATGTCCGTATCTGCAAGAGAATGACGAATCATCATTATGCGTTCACCGGCAGTAAAGGGATTCGGTGTCTCGTGGCTTCTTTGAGCGCTTCCGACACCTATTACGAGTTCATCAATATCTTTTCCAATCGTTTTTATGACCGAATAGTGGCCTTTGTGGAATGGCTGGAAGCGCCCTATATAGAATGCCCTTTTAAGATTCATGTTTTATCTGATGCCACATTCATCGAAGCTGAACTTCTCACAAACTTCAAGATAATGTTGTGAATTGTTGTTGTGTTTCGTGGTTGCCAGTTTCTTGACAAGGTCCATTCCAGGTTTTGGATCTTCCATTATCTCAAGCTCATCTTCAGCCATCTTGAAGTATTTTTCACCTTCGTCTGTACGGATCAGGACACAGTTCCATCCGTCCGGTGTACCTACAGAACCTATTGATATATCTGCTGAAACTGATGTGTAATCACAGCAGTGGTGGCAGGGATTCCTGGCATGCGGACCAACTTGTGGAATTTTGACACTGTGACTTTCGCCATCCTTTGTGTATGCCCAGAACTTACCCTTTGCGAAGTCGAATTTTACAACATCTTCAGGATTGAGTTCCATTATCTCTTTTATGATTTTTTCGGACATTACATCATGATAAAAACTTTCCATACAAAGAAGCCCTATAATAACCACGATCTTGTCATTGACATTTTCGGATATCAAGCGTGCACCGTGAGCCTGGCAGGGTACGCCGATTACACCGATTTTATCATATTGTTCGAAGGGTTCCCTCAGAGCAGAGAGTACGGAATCATATGTGTATTTGGTACCTTTGGCTCTCTTTATTTGTTCTGGATCGGTGAAGACTTCCAGTTCGGTTTCCCAGTTGTCATTGCGGGTGATTCCCACAAAGCAGTCCACTTCCCCCAATTCAAGCAGTTTGCTTGCAATTGCAGTTGTTGCACCACCGTCCTGTCCTTCGATGTCACTTTTTGCACCAAAGAAACTCCTGACATTTGCAAATTCATCCTCGACGTAACCATCCACTACGGGACAGATGCGCCCACAGGTATAGCAACCTTCACAGACATTTGGGGCAGCACCTTTGGTGTAAAGTTCCAAATTGTCCGGGTCTCTTACTTCGGCCCTTTTGTTCATGACGATGGCACCGGCAGGGCATGCTGAAACACATGCCCCGCAAGCGGTACAGACGTCATAATCAATGACCTCTAGTATCTTCGGATGAACCATCAGTTTCCTCCGATGATCTCCTTACCGATGAGTTTGATTGCTTTTTCTTTGTTAGGTCCAAGAGGTGAACCGGCAACAATCTGGGTAACACCAATGTCTTTCAGGTCATTGATCCTTTGCTTGCAGTCTTCAGGGGTTCCGCAAATACAGAAAGCGTCCATCATTTCATCAGTTACAAGGTCACCCATAAGTGCTCCGAAGTCTCCCTTGGAAATTGCAGCGCCTATATCCTTCTTGGCTGCAGGGTCGATTCCGTGACGTTCAAGCACCATGTCGGGAGAACCTGCAACGATGAAAGCAACAACGACCTTTGCAGCGTTCTTGGCTTTTGCAGCGTCCTTGTCGATAGAGAAGCATGCATAAGCTGCCACATCGATCTCGTCCATGCTGCGGCCTGCTTTGTCAGCACCTGCTTTTATTTTTTCCATTGCGACTTCAAAGTCCCTTGGGTGGGATGCATTGATCAGTACACCGTCTGCGACCTGACCTGCAAGTTCGAGCATCTTGGGGCCCTGTGCACCCATGTAAATTGGCACATCACCTGTCTTGAATGCTATTTTCGCACCGCCGAATTTGATCATGTCACCATCCATTTCAACCTTTTCCCCACCCAAAAAGCCACGAAGGGCTTCAATGGATTCCTTGGTTGTGGTCAATGGTTTGTCCCATGGGATCCCCATTGCATCAAAGGTTGCCTTGTCTCCGGGCCCAAGACCGAGGATCGCACGGCCGCCGGAAATCTCGTTTATGGAACCAATGCTGGATGCAGTAATGGCTGCATTTCTGGTGTATGGGTTTGTCACACCTGTTCCGAGTTTTATGCTGTTGGTGTTTATAGCCAACACTGCAAGGGTGGTATAAACATCACGATTGTTGTAGTGGTCTGTAACCCAAACATTGTCAAATCCCTGTTGTTCAGCAAGCTTTGCATAGTGGGCAATTTTGAGAACTGGGTCTCCTGGTACGAACTCTATTCCAAATGACATTTGAATCCTCCTATTATTCAATATATTGACGCTATTGAGGATTGCATACATATATTAAAACCTTATTGATTTTGAACGGCATTTTCCTGTTTGCCTTTATATTAGTAATCTTCCAGGCTCATTTCGAATTGCAAGTATATGATACACGCTGCTATCTTTCCCCATCACCGATATACATAAATAATCATCTCTCCTCTTTTATTATGCAAATAAATACAAGGAGTTGAATCTATGGGAGTTCAAAAAGTAGGTGAAAAATACATTTGTAATATCTGTGGCAACGAAGTTGAAGTCACTGAAGTTGGTGGCGGTGTACTTATTTGCTGCGGGGAAGAAATGGAACTTATGGAGTAATCATCCTGTTAATGTATTATTTCAGAATCAATAAGGGAGTGAACCAATAATGAAATGTTTTGAATGTGAAAAAGAAAATAAAAATACTGACACAGTCAGCATCTGTATCATATGTGGCAGAGGCGTCTGTATGGACCATCTTGTAAGAGAAAAAGTTCCCGTATTGGAAGGGGAATATGAAGTGAGACTTAAATGTATGGGAGACGCCTGTGAGTTAAAGGACATGCAACCTCTACTCAAAATACTTTGTAAACCATGCCATGAGGCTTTGAAAGAAAACTTCTGAGGTGAGTACCATGATGAAATGTTATGACTGTGTTGAAGCAGGGAAAGATGTAGAAGCCGCTGCAGTATGTATTGTTTGCGGGAAAGGGCTGTGTATGGATCACTCTAAAGAAGTAAAACTACAGGTTTCAGTGGGAAAACCACCCGAGGTCAAACGTCTTCATAAGGGCCTTCCCCACTTTATGTGCAACTACTGTTTTGATAACACAGTGGAAGATTCCTTTGATTGATTCCATATAGGAGGTTTAATTGATGGCAGAACATGAGAAAGTAGTAAAGGATATCGAGGATAAGATGGGGTTTGCCCCGAATATTCTCCACACACTGAAGGAAATCGATCCCAACTTCGTTAAGAAGTACAGGAGATGTCATGACAAACTATTGTCAGACGGCGCCATGCCTGCCAAGTACAAGATACTGATGGCACTGGCAGTCGTTGCCTCCAAACAGTGTGAGGCCTGTACGGTCTCCCAGATGAAGAGCGCTCTGAAAAATGGCGCCACAGCAGAGGAAATAATGGAAACGATGGAAGTGATATCTATCACTTCAGGTGCACCTGCAGTTGCAGCATGCAGGGAGGCACTTAAGTTACTGCAGGAAAAACAGTAAGGAGGCATATAAGCCTCCTTCTGATTAATATTCACGGGGGATTCCAGAAGGGGTATACAGTGAGAATCATAGCCATATTTCTCATATTTACATTCGTTTTTGCCTGTGGAGAGGTTGTAGCAGAGGCTTCCCCCACTGAAGCAGGTACCTTATCGCATGAAGATTTTACTTCATATTCTACCTGCAACAGATGCCATGCCATCACGACCAGCCAGTGGGAAGGTAGTATGCATTATCATGCTTTTGATGACCCATTTTATAAGGAAGAACTAAAACTTGCAAGTGAAAAGACAAATGGCTCTCTGGATGTTTTCTGTACGCGCTGTCACATACCTGCCAGTGTGGTTTCAGGGCAGGTTCCCCCTATAAATAACCCTGATATTAGTGAAGAAGCTGCTGAAGGAGTGGGCTGTGATTTTTGCCACAGTGTAAAGGAGTCCTCTGAGATAGGCAATGGAGGATATGCGGTGACTCCATCTGAGACCAAATATGGCCCCTTTGAGGATTCTGAATCTGCGTTCCATGAAGCACAGTACAGTGAATTCTATACAAAATCAGAGTATTGTGGAATGTGCCACCAGATCACCCACCCAACATCCGGTGTAGTGCTGGATGACACCTATCAGGCATGGAGTGAAAGTCCCTATGCTGAAGAAAAAGTCCAATGCCAGGATTGCCATATGACACCGGGAATCACTGAATTTGAGGCAAATCCCGGGCGTGCTGGATCAGGTGCACCCAAAAGAGACCATATATCGGTGCACAACTTCGCAGGAGCCAATGTATTTGTTACAGGGATACTGGACGAGGATGATCATAAAGAAATGGCAATCGAAAGACTTCAGGAAGCGGCTACACTAGAAATAGACATTCCCGAAAATGCGCAACCAGGCGAAGAAGTTGCCATAAAAGTCTCAATTACGAATTCCGGTGCAGGTCATAATTTGCCTACAGGACTTACTGAAGCCAGGCAAATGTGGACCCAGGTGGATATAAAAGACAGTCAGGGACGCAAAATCTACAATTCAGGAAATCTGGATATAAATGGGACTATTGAAGACAGTATTGTTTATCAGGCAATATACGCCGATGCCTCCGGCGAACCCACTTTGAAACTCTGGGAAATAACCGATGTAATCTCTGATAATAGGATTGCACCTACATCCACTGCTACAGAGATTCATAATTTCACAATACCGACAGATGCAACAAATCCCATTATAGTTGATACGAAATTGCTCTATAGATCTGCCCCCCAACACCTGATAGATGAACTTTTTGAACAAAAGGAGTATGAAGTTCCGATTGTAGAGATGGAATCCGTTAAAGGCGGAATAAACGGTGAAGTAGAATCTGAAGGAACACCAGGATTTGGAAGTGTTGTTGGTTTGATCGCATTATTAACAATTTATTTGTTTAGAAGGAATATGTAAGGAGGAAGAATATGCCACCAGTTGTAGACAAAGATAAATGTATAGGAAGCGGCGAATGTGCTGAGGTATGTCCCACAGACGTTTTTGATCTGAAAGAAGATTCCAACGGGGATACAAAATCAGTAGTTTCACGTCCTGATGACTGCATAGAATGTGAACAATGTGTGGACGCCTGTCCGGCTGATGCCATTGTACTTGAGTGAAAGGAGTGTGAAATGATGTCCGACAAGGACATTGTGAAAATACTTGGTATCTCGGGCAGTCCTCGTAAAAAGGCAACTGCCCATGCCGTGCAATATGCACTGGATTATGCAAAGGAAAAATACAATGTCGAAGTGGAGTATTTTTCTGCAAGCGGGAAAGAATTGAAATTCTGTATCCATTGCGACCATTGCATAAGGACCAAAAAGGGATGTATACACAAAGATGACATATCAGACCTGTATGAAAATATGCTCTGGGCGGATGCCTGGATAATAGGGACACCCGTATACCAGGGAAATATCAGTGCACAGACCAAAACCATAATGGACAGATGCAGGGCGGTTGTTGCAGCAAATCCGAAGGCTTTCCATAATAAAGTGGGTGCTGCACTGGCAGATGGAGGGGACCGTGCCGGAGGTCAGGAGCCCGCCCTCCAGACCATATTGAATTTTTATGTGATCAGTGAAATGTTCCCTGTTGCCGGAGGCTCCTTCGGGTCAAATCTGGGAGGTACCCTGTGGTCAAAGGATAAAGGTTCAGAAGGAATAGATGAAGATGAGGAAGGCCTACGCAGTCTGCGCCGTACAATGAAAAAACTTATTGAGACATCCAGGCAAATGAAAAGACTGGAACAATAAAGGAGAACATAAATTGCGATTTGATGTAAGGCTGATGGAAATTATTCCCAGAACCGAAGATGTGCTAAGTTTCCTTTTTCCCCGGCCAGATGATTTTAATTATGTGGCAGGCCAGTATATGTTCGTAGAACTGGAAATTGCCGGCAGCAAAGTGCGTAAACCATTTACTATCTCCAGCAGTCCGGCCAACAAGGATATCATCGAATTTACCAAGAAACTCACAGGTCATGAGTTTTCCAATGCCCTGCTTGCCCTTCAACCCGGTGATTCGGTAGGGATTGAAGGCCCATTCGGGAAAATGACCTATTCAGGAGAATATGACAAAATTGCGCTAATCAGCGGAGGAATCGGGGTCACCCCCATGATCAGTATTTCACGATACTGTACAGATAAAGGTATGGACACGGACATTGTTATGATATCCAGTAACAAAACAGAGCAGGATATTGCCTTTGAAGATGAACTGGATATTATGCAAAAACACAATCCTAATCTGAAAGTTGTACATACCTTAACCAGGGCTTCCAGTGATTGGACAGGTTGCAGGGAGCGTGTCTGTGAAAGCATGATATTGCGTGAAATTCCGGATTACAGGGACCGCATGTTCTATTTATGTGGCCCCCCGACAATGGTGAAGACTGTCAGGGAAATACTATATGAAATGGCTATCGATAAAGCAAAAGTCAAATATGAACTATTTACAGGTTATTAATTTACAGGAGTGATAATATGAAAAGAATCGCATGGGGTATTACAGGCTCAGGTGACCTTATAAAAGAGACGTATGACATAATGGTAGACATTCAGAAAAAAACTGATATTGAGTTTATGGTATTTCTTTCAAAGGAAGGGGAAACTGTAATGAAGTGGTATCGCATGTGGGATAACATACAAAATGATTTCCCCAACTTCAAAACAGATTCGGGCCCCAACTCGCCTTTTATTGCCGGTCCACTGCAGGTTGGTCACTATGATGCTTTAATAATCGCACCAGCCACAGCCAATTCTGTTGCCAAGATAGCACATGGTATTGCCGATACTCTTGTAACAAATGTGGTGGCCCAGACAGCAAAAGGACAAACCCCTATTTATGTCCTGCCTGTTGATCAGGTGCGTGGCGATGTTACAACCTATGCACCCAGTGGAAGAAAAATGAAGTTGAAGATGCGTGACATTGATGTTACCAATTCAGAAAAACTGGCTGAAATGGAAAATATGCACATATTGACAAAACCTGATGATATTTATGAACTGTTGAATACAGGAGCAAAAGAGGATTAATAATAAACATCCCCTTCTCTTCTTTCAAGTTCATCCAAATTTTTTTCTTTCAGACTTTGCATATTCCTAAACACGGCATAAGCTGCCAGAATACTGTCCAGGGCGTCTCCCCGAGTGTTTGAAATACATATATCTTTTATTTCATCATCAAGCAAAATATTGAATTCTTCTAACTTATCCACAATACTTTTCCTGTTAGTTTCTCTGTCACTCTTTTTTCCTTTATAGGGCACATATAGATCCTTTTCTTTCAGGGTGCAGGCCGGACATATTTCAATTACCCAGGGTTTTTCAGGATTCGGGGGTTGTATAGGGAGAATGCAGGCAAGGTTATTCCTTACAAGGGGATTAATTATTCTTGAGATACCATGATAAGTCTGTTTGTACAACCAGAGATTGTATGCAGCAAATGGTGCGCCTTTTTCATCTTCCTTTTTACGCTTGAATTCTTTACCATATGTTTTATGGCGATAGTAATCCCTGAAACTTTCTGCAGACTCATGTTTGAAAGGGAAGTTGATTATGAAATCCTTCCAGTTGTTTTCTTCTGTTAGAGAAGATGGTAATGCGAAAGGAAAATCCATTCCAAAAATAGCATGTTTTTCTCTGGCAATCATGCTATAAAGAGCAGCAATACAGCTCTGAGCATCATGGCTTTCAGAAAAAAAGTGAGCAGGACGACATGTGTGGATTTTGAGGAAGTTACCGTAAACACTCCCTTCACTTACCCATATTTTTTCGCAGGCCTTTTTGGAACCGCTAAAATCCACACCAAATATTTTCCTTATTAGATAAAGCATCTTGTATTTCAGTTAGCCCTGTTGCCTTCAATGAAATCATTTGTCATGAGGAAGGCTTCATCATCGTTGTATTGTTTAGGCGGATGTTTCATGAAATAAGATGCAGGGGAATAGAGAACTCCTCCGGTGTCTCTTTCAAGTGCAAGCTTGCAACAGCGTATAGCATCGATTACAACACCTGCAGAATTAGGAGAATCCTCAACTGAAAGACGTAGTTCGATATTCATGGGAACATCGCCGAACAGTTTTCCCTCCATTCTCAGGAAACAAATCTTGTTGTCCTTTTGCCAGGGCACATAGTCACTTGGACCGACATGTATATTTTCATCGGCCAGACGATCTTTGAGTACGGATTGTACAGCCTCGGTCTTGGATGTTTTCTTGGAAGACAACCTGCTGCGATTGAGCATATTGAGGAAATCAGTATTCCCACCGGTGTTTAGCTGGTAAGTTTTTTCCAGTTTGACACCACGTTTGCTGAAAAGGTCTGCCAGTGTCCTGTGAGTGATGGTGGCTCCAAGCTGGGCTTTGATATCATCACCAATTATCGGCAGGTTTTTCTCTTCGAACTTTTGAGCCCATTCAGGATTACTGGCAATGAAAACCGGCATATTGTTAATGAAACCAATTCCTGCCTCCAGAGCACAGTCCGCATAAAAACGTGCAGCTTTTTCTGACCCTACGGGCATGAAATTCAAGAGCATTTCAGCACCGGAATCTTTCAGAACCTGCACGACATCCTCTTTTGTGGACTCGTTTTCATCACTGGTTATGAACTTGTATTTATCATTATAATCCGCCATGTGTTCAGAAACACCATCAAGGATGTTACCCATAGTAACTTTTATGCCTTTCTCGGGAATGTCCGGACAGAATACAGCAGTGCAATTTGGTTCTGCAAAGATGGCTTCTGATATGTCTTTTCCTACTTTTCTTTTATCAATATCAAACGCAGCTACAACCTCAATATCAGAGGGTTGGTATCCTCCAATGGTCCAATGCATTAGACCGATAGCATCTGTCTCGGTTTTATCCCTGTAATAATCCAGACCCTGAATGAGAGAGCTAGCGCAGTTGCCAATCCCTGCAATTGCGATCTTTATATTCTCCATAACACTTCCTCGTAAATATGAATGCAATATGTTACCGTAACTATCATATATAATTAATCATCGAGCCATCCTCTTAATGTCGGCATTTGAATAAAAATGTTTCTGAGAATGAGTACATAAAATTACTTTTTTATCTCAATATACCTTTCCACTGAGTTGCAGTTTGGTCATAATTCAACTTTTCGAGCAGGAGTCACCTTCCGTAAGGTAGGAGAAGAAAGCGCCTGATATTTCACAAAAGTGATTTTTTATAATAAGTAAGTGAACATACTATTGTATGTTTCTCACTAAAACAATTATCCTGAAAATAGCAAATCCTGATAAAGATTTAGTGGAAACTATGCAGAAATATTCAGATGGAATGAATTATGCTTCTGAAATCGTTTTTGACAAGGGTAAACCGATTCCAGCAATGAAATTACAGCAGGAAGTTTACCCATATCTTCGTGAAATATTAAAATTAAAATCCCAGATGAGTTGTAATATCCCACGACAAGTTGCAGGGTATTACAAAACATTAAAAAAACAGAAAAAGGCAAAATGGCAAAAAGTACGATTTTCGCCATCATCAATGACCTTTTCTTACAAAAGGGATTTTGCTATTAGTGAAAATATGGTTAAAATAACCACTATCAACGGAAGGAAAGCATATTCCATTTTGAATTATGACTATGCGAAACAGTATTTTGATGGTTCATGGAAATACCAAGCATCCAAAGTTGTAAAACACAAAGACGGAGACTATTATTTCCATTTATGTGTGGAGAAAGAAATCCCCGATAAACAAATAACAAATGCTTCTACCTTCATGGGTATAGATGTTGGTATGAACTATCTTGCTGTTGCTTCCACCACTGACAAAAAATGTAGTTTTTTTGCAGGTGGGGAAATTAAGAATCTTCGCAATCAGTACAAGTCAATGCGAAAGCGTTTACAATCGAAGGGAACTTTATCTGCAAAACGTATGTTAAAACATATTGCAGGTAAAGAGAAACGTCTTATGCGAGATGTAAACCACACAATCTCAAAGAAAATTGTGAAATTCGCAGTTGAAAAAGGTGTATCTGTAATAGGTCTGGAAGATTTATCAGGAATACGTGACTCCACGCTTCCCAAAGTTTCTAAAAAGAGAAGGCATAATCACAGTAGTTGGGCTTTCCGCCAATTACAAACATTCATTGAATACAAAGCAAAAGAAGCAGGTATAATCACTCATTATGTTGACCCTTCTTATACTTCACAAACCTGTATTCGGTGCAATCATATCTCAAAAAACAATCGTAACAGGTTGTCTTTTAGATGTGAAAAATGTGGTTATGAGAACAATGCCGACCTGATTGGTGCAATGAATATTGAACACAAAACACGGGATTACAGGTATATCCTGGAATCTCAAGGGTGCTTGTCAGCCACCCGGACGAATGCTTAATTGACATTCAAGCCCCTTGCCGTAAGGGAGGGGTAGTTGACATCCTTGTATACAAATGCAAACCACAACAAAAAGGGAAACGCTGCCCTGCCGATAGCATAAATATAGAACAATTCTCCGGCTACAGAGATGAAATTGAATTGCAGTACTATGACCACCAGAGTAAATAATAGGATCAAAATCGAACCCAAAAAGATAAGTTTCAGCCTTCTTTTATTATCTATCGGGGTAGCCATGATAAGTGCAATAAATGGTACAAGGTTCATAGGCAGATAGATCATCTATACCTATCTATATGATTATGATTATATTGTTCAGGCAAATCTTCAGGTATTACTACTAAATATTCAGTAATTGCCGGATATTATATTTCATATGTTGCAACAACCTCGCAGCAATGTGTTTTTTAATAAGCATGCAATACATCCTCTTTTACTCAAAAAAACAATGTTTCTAAACTCATTTCTTCATTTTGTCTTAGTAAAATCAATAAAAAGAGTACAAAGGAAGCCTTTCAGGAAAAGTTATTTACATTTCAAAACAGAAGTTGTTTGCAGTCATTATTATGGGGGTATTTAGTGGAAGTTTTTGAAGCAATAGAGAAACGCACAAGCATCCGGCAATTCCTTCCCCGCGAGGTCCCTGCCGATACTCTGGACAAAATACTTTATGCAGGCACCCAGGCACCGAACGCCTTTAACAGTGAACCCTGGGAGTTTATTCTTGTCAAAGAGGAGAAGCTAAGGGCACAACTTGCCAGTATGAGAAAAAAGGCACCAGAGCAGCAGAAGGCCATCGAGACCGCGCCCGTTATTGTCGTGGTTTGTTATAACAAGGAATTCAGGGATGAGGCTGTGGGTTCAACATATGCCTGCATAGAGAACATGCTGCTTGCTGCAACTGCTGAAGGACTGGCGGGGGTCACCCTTACATTCCATGGGAAAAAAATAATGGACATGTTCGCCATTCCGGATGGTTTTGATGTGGCAGCCGTAATTCCCATGGGATACCCTGCAGAATGTCCTGAAAAACCTTCTCGTGTGGCAGTAAGGGATAAAACGCACATAGATAAGTTTTAACTACTCACGTTATCAAATATACTAGCTACTGATTGTGGGAGTTGAATAAATTGCAAGATATACTCAAAGATGTAGATGTAGAACTCGAGAACATTAGGACGATTGAAGAAGCAGTGGAAATGGCGATTGCTCTGGAGGACCAGGGGTATGATTTCTATCTTGAAAGGGCTGAACTTTCCGGCAATCCCGGGGCAAAGAAAACCTATGAGTTCCTGGCCGAGGAAGAAAAGCACCATGCTCAATACCTTCACAAATTCCTTGAAGGAAAAGAAGTCGAAATACCTGAATCCAAGATACCTGATTTCCGTGGATCTTTGAACGTGGAATTCACAGAAAACAATCTGGAAGAGATCGGCATTATGCTTGGTGCACTGCGTTTTGAAAGAAAGAGTGAATATTTCTACCTTGAACTCGAAAAGAAAGCCACCGAAAGGGAAGAACAGGAATTTTTCAGCAAGATCGCCAAAGTTGAGCGTGACCACTATGAACTCATTGATGGTTTGCTGGATGAAGCTACCGGTTTCAGGATGCAGACATAAATTTGGCAGGTGAATTTTGTGGATACTCCAGAAGAGCCACTTGAAATTGCAGAAGGGGTTTACTGGGTTGGCGTAATCGACTGGAACCTGCGTGATTTCCACGGTTATGAAACTCCCCGCGGGGGCACATATAATGCTTACCTTATAGTAGATGAAAAGATCACCCTCATAGACACTGTAAAAGCATCCTTTGCAGACGAGATGATCGAAAGGATCAGCAGGATAGTGGACCCTGCAAAGATCGATTATATCGTGGCCAATCATGTGGAGATGGACCATTCCAGTGCCCTGCCACGGGTCATGGAAGTTGCTCCTAATTCCAAAATATTTGCCACAGAAAGGGGCAAAACAGGACTGAATGAATATTATGCCGAATCCGGATGTAGTGGCTGGAACTTTGAGACGGTGAAAACCGGGGATGAATTAAACACCGGCAAAAGGACCCTGATGTTTATTGAAGCGGTCATGCTCCACTGGCCTGACAGCATGCAGACTTACCTCAAAGAGGATAATATTCTCTTTTCCAATGATGCATTTGGCCAGCATATAGCCACCTCCAGGAGGTTCGATGATCAGGTAGAAGACGTGATGGAAGATGCCGCCATATATTTTGCCAATATACTGACACCCTTTGCATCCCGGATACTCAAACATCTTGAAACTGTCGGGAAACTAGGGTTACAGATAGACATGATAGCTCCATCCCACGGTGTTATCTGGCGCAACGATCCTCAACGGATAATCGATGCCTATGCAAAATGGGCTTCCGGGACAAGTGAGCAAAAAGTGCTTGTGATCTATGATACAATGTGGGGCAGCACCGAAATGATGGCAAAAGCAATTGCAGAAGGAGTGCGGGCCTCAGGCACTGAGGTTGTCTTGTTCCACCTGCGCAAAAATGACTGGAGCATGCTCATCAGGGAATTAATGGAATGCCGGGTCTTTGCCCTTGGGTCTCCCACGATGCACAACGGGATGTTCTTCACAATGGGTGGTTTCCTGACCTACCTGAAAGGTTTGCGCCCCAAAGACAAAAAGGTATCTTTTTTCGGCTCCTATGGCTGGGGAGGCGGTGCAATCAGGCAGATGGAAGAGGCACTCAAGAATACCAAAATGGAATTTGTGGAAGACCCTTTTAAAGTTAAATTCAGACCTGAAAGGCAAGATTTAGAAGGTTGCAGGCAACTGGGAATAAAACTGGGTGAAATTGCCCGTTCCTGATTATTCCCAAATCTTTTTATTTATAATGAACAAACAATGCAAGGAGTGATATTATGAAATTCGAAGATGAACTTGAGATGGAATTCTATGAACGTTCCAAGAAAAACGCTGAAACTACCGGGTACAGACTTAATTCGGACTATGATGTTATCACCACAGCGGTCAAAAATATCGCTAACAATAAGCGCCAGTATGGTGAATGGTACTGTTTCTGCCAGAAAAGAACCGGGGATAAAGAAAAAGATAAGAAGATCATCTGTCCGTGTGCCCGGCGTGCCCGTGATGTCGAGACACGCGGTGCATGCAAGTGTGGATTGTATATCAAGTAATAGAGATTAGAAAATTGCAAGTATGAACAGATCATAATTGAGCTACCTGTTTGATCTTGCAATATTTCTGCTTTTTATGATTGTTACCTGATCGGCTTTTACATGTACATTTTTAGTTCCCCGGGAATTTCACAGAGCCGTTATCAGGCATATCTGGAACTGACAAAAGCGAGTTATCCCTGATTAATAATAGAATATCAACCTTACTGACAATTGCTGTTTGGGTACTCACAATATTTCACTATAAACAGACATTATTCCGAACTCATAATCTGGGGGAAAGTCTGAATGGGTGTGGAAAAATAAACTGTTTATGATGGTTAGATATATTTATATGGATGGTTCAATCTAAAGTCAGTGGTTACCGGCGATTGCCAAACTCACCGGTGTATTACATTATTGTTATCACATGGAGAATATTAATATGAAGGTACTAGTCAGTGATTCGTTATCAGAGGAAGGAGTGGCAAAACTTGAAGAACATTTTGATGTGGAGATTTCAACAGGCCTTTCCGAGGATGAGCTTGTTGAGAAGATAGGAGATTTTGACGCCCTTGTTATACGCAGTGGAACACAGGTTACTGCCAGAGTAATAGAAGCCGCGGATAAACTCAAGATTGTAGGGCGTGCAGGAGTTGGAGTGGATAATATAGACATTCCTGCAGCTACAGAGAAGGGAATCATTGTAGTGAATGCACCGGAAGGGAACATGCTTTCAGCTGCGGAACATACAATTGCAATGATGCTTTCAATGGCGCGCAACATTCCGCAGGCAACTGCTTCACTTAAAGCAGGCAAGTGGGAACGTAAAAAATTTTTAGGTGTTGAGGTAAATGGAAAGACCCTTGGCGTGATAGGCCTGGGCAGGATAGGTGCTGAAGTGGCAAAAAGAGCACAGGGACTTGAAATGAATATCCTTGCCTATGACCCGTTTGTAAACGAAGACAGAGCAAAAGAACTGGGCGTGGAACTGACATCTGTAAGAGACATCGCAAAACGTGCCGATTTCATTACCGTACATACACCCCTGACCAAAGAAACCCGCAATATTCTCGATACTGAAGAATTTGACCTGATGAAACCTAATGCAAGGGTCATTAATTGTGCCCGTGGCGGAATTATCAATGAAGATGCACTGGGAGAGGCTCTCAAAAACGATAAGATCGCGGGTGCTGCTATAGACGTCTTTACAAATGAACCACCTGTAAACTGTTCTTTTGTTGGATTGGACAATGTTGTTGTCACCCCCCATCTTGGTGCATCGACCGAAGAGGCACAGGTCAATGTAGCCGTATCCGTAGCAGAAGAGGTAATATCCGTATTAAATGGCGGACCTGCCCGCAGTACGATCAATATCCCCTCTATAAAACCGGAAATAATGTCCACCATCTATCCCTATCTTGAACTTGCGGAGACCCTGGGAAGTGCAGTATCCCAGCTGATGGACGGCAACTATGAGAAAGTCGAAATTGCCTATAAGGGAGATGTTGCCGGCAAGGATACCCGACATCTTACACTTGCAGCCCTCAAAGGTGTACTGAAGACCATAATGGGTGCTGCTGTAAATTATGTTAATGCTCCTTCAATTGCTAAATCCCGGGACATTGAAGTCGTGGAAAGTAAATCCGAAAGAGTAGAAGAATATTCATCCAGCATAACAATCAAACTCAGCAAGGATTCCATTTCCAAGAGTATTACCGGTACGGTTGTAGAGGATGACTTGAGAATAATCATGATCGACGGGCAGAGGGTAGATCTTGCGCCTTCAGGTTACATGATCGTTTCCAACCACATCAACAGGCCCAATGTAATCGGCCCTTGCTGCATAATACTGGGAAATCATGAGATCAATATTTCCGGCATGCAGGTCGGTCGTGTCCAAATATGTGGGAAGACCATTATGGCATTGAATGTGGATTCCGAAGTATCAGAGGAGATCCTTGAACAAATTCGCCATGTTGATGGTATTATAGATGCCAAACTGGTGTCTCTCTAAGTAAAATAGAATCGACCCAAACACATGATGAAGAAAAGGATTTACCACCGATTCCCGCGCAGGGAGGTCCAGTTTGAGCAAAAGAACCGGTATTATTCGGATTTGCCCTATCTTGTGAAAGTGATGGCTAATACGGATGGCAGGTTCGGTATGTTTGTTACCGAATCTGTTACAAGAAGAGGTTACCGAATACAGGCAAAACGTGAAATCAAAGTTGAAATTGTCATGAATGGTATTGATTTTTCACCATTGAATTATCGTAATGCTGATTCTGTTGTTGGCACAATTGAACCTGAAGGGATGGTGGATTTCCGTATCTCACTGAAATACAGTTATCTGGATGGTGAATATAGCAGGGTTCCTTTCAAAGGTGATGTCTTCCTGGTAAGGGCAATACTTGAAGGGGATGTCCTTACCCTTCGTATCAATCATATTGATGGACCCGGCAGAACCGAATGTGGAAGAATTGCTGATACAATTGTTGAAGAATTAAGACGTGGATCCTGATGGATGAATTGAAGTATGTGGCAGCAGCTCCCTTCAAAAGGAATGAAGGCAGTTCAATGCTGCCACAGGATTTTGAATTTTCTCTCTCCTTTGACCTTAAGTGGATGACACCCGAACAGGCATCCAGAATACTGGATATTGCTTTAAATTCTCATTTGCTTTATATGGAAGATGAGCATTTGCACCCTGCATTTGATCCATCGACAGTTGATATCCCGAGAGGATTCATCCCTTCAAAAGACATCCTGCAACAGGTAACCCTTGTAGATCAGATTCTGGAATACATCGCATCCTGCAGTAATATGGATCTGAAACAGGTAGTATCACTTGTGAATAATCGGCATGAGAATCTTTCAGGTATGGTGGATGTTGAAGTTGCCGCCCTTATTATCGGAAGAGAGCTTGGTTGTGATATGGACAAATTCTATGAAAAGGTCCTGCAAAACGTTTCAATTAACGGTTGACTAATGCACAATCTTTATCTATTAGTAATTTAATTACACCCCACACTCCCTATCTATTCACCATGTTCGAACGCAAATTGTGCGTGAGTGAGAGATATTCTTGCAGAGGGACATTATGAGTAAAAAAACACAAAACAAAATTGAAAGGAAATCAGATCCAAGGGTTCCTTCCCTGATTGTCAGCCTTAAGGAACAGGCACGTCAGGAAGATGCTCCGATCTGGAGAGATATAGCCAGAAGATTGGAAAAACCAAGGAAGAATTATGCCGAGGTAAACCTTAGTAAACTCAACAGGAACGCAACAGAGGGCGAAATTGTTCTTGTTCCGGGAAAGGTACTTGGTGCCGGCACTCTGAAACGCTCCGTGGCTGTTGCAGCGCTTGGTTTCAGTGCATCTGCAAAGGAAAAAATCGCAGAAAATGGCGGCAGATGTGTCACTATTGAAGAGATTATGAACGAAAAACCGGCAGGCTCCGGTATCAGGATCTTGATCTAAAGGCAGGTGTTCTATAATGACAGTTATCGATGCAGATGGACTTATTATGGGAAGGCTTGCAAGCAAGGTTGCACATAGGCTTCTTGCTGGTGAAACCATATCCATAGTCAACGCCGAGAAAGCTATAATCTCTGGAGCAAAAATAGCTACCTACGAAGATTACGAGCACAAAAGGTCACTTGGAAGCCATGAATTTGGCCCATTTTTCCCAAAAAGGGCAGATAGGATACTTAAAAGATCTGTCAGGGGAATGCTCCCATACAAAAGAGCACGTGGTAAAGACGCTTTTGCACGCCTCAGGGTTTATATTGGCATACCTGAAGAATTTGGAAATGCTGAATTAGAGGCTGTAGAAGGAACAAATATCGACCGCCTGAGTACTGCAAAATATATTACCATCGGGGAATTGAGCAGAAAAATGGGTTCAAAATTCTAAGGAGAATCATAAATGACCAACAAAGTTTGTAATACTTCAGGAAAGAAGAAAACAGCCATTGCCCGTGCAACTGTCAGTAAGGGCGTTGGCAAAACCCGTGTTAACAAGAAACCTCTGGAAGTTTTAGAACCAGAATTTGTAAAACTTAAAATCATGGAGCCCCTCATGCTTGCTGAAGATGCCGCATCCGGCATTGATATCGATGTAACAGTAAGCGGAGGCGGAATTATTGGTCAGGCAAATGCAGTGCGTACCGCTATTGCAAGGGGTATTGTAGAGTGGACAAATGACACTGCTCTTCGTGATGCATACATGGCATATGACCGCAGTCTTCTGGTAAACGACTTCAGACAGAAAGAATCCAAGAAATTTGGCGGACCTGGCGCTCGTGCCAGATACCAGAAATCTTACAGGTGAAAGCATAAATGTTACCAGTTCGCTGTTTCACATGTGGCAAGGTAATTGCAAATTGCTGGGAAGATTACAAAAGGCGAGTTGAGCAGGGAGAAGCGCCTGCTGCCGTACTTGATGATCTGGGTATCACCCGCTACTGTTGCAGACGTATGATCCTTGCACACGTTGAACTTATCGATGTAGTTGCACCATACCAGTAAGGGACCGTAGGGTAGGCTGGACCATCCTTCGGCGTTCGGGACGCCGGTACCTGAGTTCGAATCTCAGCGGTCCCATCCCTTTATACTAAAGGAATTGGTAAGTGTATGAATAGTTAGCAAACCACATTCGGAGGGACTCCGAATATCCCTATATATTTCCGATTAATATTGATAAATGGACTTTTCTAGATCCAGTAAATTCCACGTCATCCATCCTATTGTAACTTCTGCCAGGGTGATTAATTGAGCAAAGAGAAATTTACAAAGTATGAACGTGCGAGAATCATTGGAGCCAGGTCCCTACAGATTTCAATGGAAGCTCCTGTACTGATTGATATCGACAGCAATGATTCCTTACAAATCGCTAAGTTTGAATTTGAAAAGGGTGTCATCCCTATTACAGTAAAAAGAGATATTTCATCATGAGGTGAACATTATGGAAGAAGATCAGGTTATTGAAGAAACATTAGATGAACAGATTGAACAAAAGGTGGAGGAGGCTCCTGTAGAAACAGAAACTCCAACTGTCGAAACTACAAAAGAAAAAACTACAGAAACAGCTGATCCGGAAGGTCCTGCACCGGATTCAACTTCCCTTGTTCCGATAGACGAGTATCTTGCATCCGGAGTACACATCGGTACCCAGCAGAAGACACAGGATATGATGAAATTTGTATATCGTGTGCGTACAGATGGACTTTATGTTCTGGACATACAGGCTACAGATAGCAGAATAAGACAGGTCTCTCACTTCCTCTCAAAATACGACCCTGCAAAAATACTGGTCGTGTCCGCAAGGCAGTACGGCCAGTTCCCTGCCAAAATGTTCTCCAAAGCAATTGGAGCAAAATCAATGGTAGGACGTTTTATCCCGGGTACCTTAACCAATCCTTCAATTGAAGGATTCTGCGAGCCCGATGCAATAATGGTTACCGATCCTGCAGGGGATGCTCAGGTAATCAAAGAAGCTGTCAACATCGGAATTCCCGTTATAGGACTTTGTGATACCAATAACATGATATCAAATGTTGATCTAGTAATTCCGACAAACAATAAGGGACGTAAAGCACTTTCCCTCATATACTGGCTTCTTGCAAGGGAAATCTCAAAAGAAAAGGGCATTCCATTCAATTATACCATGGAAGATTTCGAAGCAGGTCTGTAAGTCTCCCGGTTAATTCCGGGAGTAACTTGCTCCCATCCATATCACTTATATAATTATTCCCTCCTAACCGTAAGAGGGGTATTATTATGAGACAGCCAACAGTAGCAGGCCAGTTCTATCCTCTGGGTATCAAACCCCTCAAGAAAGAGCTGAGCCATTGTTTCAAGGATTTGGAATTGGTCAGCGAGGATGCATATGGTATAGTTGTTCCTCATGCAGGATACATGTTTTCAGGCCCGGTGGCGGCTTATGCCTATTCTAAGTTGCCAAAGGCAGACACCTATGTAATATTCGGTCCCAATCATACGGGATATGGATCTGCAGTGGCACTATCAACTCAAACCTGGTCCACTCCTCTGGGAGATATTGAAGCCGATGAGAATATGGGAGAAATGCTTGCAGGATCAATAATCGACATGGATGAAGTTGCCCATATGTACGAACATTCAATCGAGGTCCAGTTGCCTTTCCTGCAGTATCGTTTCGGTGATTCATTCAAAATTCTTCCAATATGCATGGGTTTGCAGGATATAGATACTGCCCGGGAAGTCGGTTTGGAAGTTGCAAAAGCTGCGGAGAAATCCGGGAAGAAAGTGGTGTTTATAGCATCAAGTGACTTCACCCATTACCAGCCACATGAAACCGCAAAAGAGACAGATATGTATCTGATAGACTCACTGTTAAATATGGATGTTGAGGAATTTAACCGCAGACGGGAAGAACTTTCCGCAACTGCATGTGGATATGGACCCATTGTAGCAATGTATACTGCAGCAGAATATATGGGAGCAAACACTGCAGAATTACTGAAATATGCTACAAGCGGAGATATGACCGGGGATTATTCAGCAGTTGTTGGATATGCAGCCATACTTGTGAAATGATCCAGTAAAGGGAAAAAGAGTTCATATGATAACCTGTTCAGCACCGGCAAAGGTGTACCTTTTTGGGGAACACGCCGTCGTTTATAATGAGTCGGCTATTTGCTGTGCTGTAAATATTCGTACCAGGGTAAATATTGAATATTCAGAAAATATTGTGATCAATTCATCCCTTGGGACTACAGGTATTGATTATGAAATTCATCCCTATGTATCTGCCGTTGTGGAAAAAATAAGAAAAAAATCGCCATATAGAGGAGTATCAATATCCATTGAATCGGATATCCCTGTGGGCTCAGGGCTTGGCTCCTCTGCGGCGGTAGTTGTGGCCACGATTTGTGCTTTTAACAATCTTTTAAAACTTGGAATGGATAAGGAATCCATAGCATCCTTTGGACATTCAATCGAAAAAGAAATACAGGGAGCTGCAAGTGCTACGGACACCTATGTATCTACAATGGGTGGGACCGTTGCAATACCTGCACGACAGCATCTGAAAAATCCCCTATGTAACCTGATAATAGGTAACACCAATGTGTTTTCCTCCACAGGACAACTTGTAGCGAAAGTCGCATCTCTTAAAAGTATATATCCGGAAGTTATCACCCCCATTCTTTCTACTATAGGAAAAGCGTCTTTGAGAGGAGAAAGCCTTCTGGAAAATGAGGATTACAGGTCACTTGGGGAACTTATGAATGTAAATCAGGGTTTACTTGAAGCAATCGGTGTGGGTTGTGATGAACTTTCCAGACTTATCCACTCAAGCAGAACTGCCGGTGCACTTGGTGCCAAGATTACCGGAGCAGGAGGCGGTGGATGTATGGTTGCCCTTGCAGAAAATGAGAATATTGATGCCATATCCAGAGAGATCAAAAATGCCGGCGGAATCCCCATCGTAACAGGAGTTACGGATTCAGGTGTAAGGGTGGATTTTGATAATGAATGAGAAAACTAACGATATTACCGTATTGAAAATCGGCGGTAGTGTCATCACGGACAAGAGCAGTGATGAAGGAGTAGCCAAAGAAAAATCTATAATGCGAATTGCCCGTGAAATTTCTTTCTTTGAAGGTCGTCTTATTATTGTACATGGTGCCGGTTCATTCGGCCATCCCCAGGCACAACGGTACGCCCTTGCAGACAAATTTTCCGCGGAAGGCTCCGCAGTCACCCACAGATCGGTCGCCTCATTAAATGAATCGTTTGTAAATGCTCTTGCACAAAGGAATGTTAATGCAGTAGGAGTACATCCCATGGGATGTGTTGTAGCAAAGAACGGGCGCATATCCGAATCATTCCTCCCTGCACTGCAAATGATGCTTGAAAAAGGAATTACACCGGTACTTCATGGCGATGTTGTAATGGACACTATAAAAGGTTCTTCAGTAATCTCCGGGGATCAGATAGTTCCTTATCTTGCTTCAAAACTCAATGCATACAGGATAGGTGTGGGAAGCGCAGAAGATGGCGTACTTGATGAACATGGCCATCCCATTCCACTAATTACTCCGGATAATTTTGAAGTTGCCAGTAGGCATATAGGAGGATCGGAGAATACCGATGTAACCGGCGGAATGCTGGGCAAGGTAAAAGAGATGCTTGAGATGTCCCGGCAAACCAAAGTACCTTCTTACATCTTCAATGCCAATGCATGCGGTAATGTAATGAGTTTTCTGAGAGGGGAAATGATAGGTACTGTAATTAAAGACAAGGCTTGAATAATTGGGATTTTTATGAGTACTTCCAGCAGAAAACTAGAACATATGCAACTTTGTGCCCAGCAACAGGTTGAATCCAGAAAAGCCGGACCAGGATTTAAGGACGTAAAACTTGTCCACCGTGCACTCCCGGAGATGGACATGGATTCAATGGATATTTCCACGAGTTTTCTGGGAAAAAAACTGGATGCACCTTTCATGATAGCCTCTATTACAGGCGGCCATCCCGATACGACACCGGTAAATGCGGCACTTGCAGAAGCCGCCGAAGAAACCGGTATTGGAATAGGTGTAGGAAGCCAGAGAGCTGCCATAGAAGATACGGTTCAGGAAGAATCATTCAGTGTAGTAAGGGATAAGGCTCCTAATGCTTTTGTTTATGGTAACATTGGAGCGGCCCAGGTCAAGGAATACGGTATAGAAGGTGCAGAAAAACTTGTTGAAATGCTTGATGCTGATGCCCTCGCTGTACACTTGAATTTCCTTCAGGAAGCAATTCAACCCGAAGGTGACAGGGATGCCACCGGATGTATTGGAGCAATCGAAGAGATATGTTCAATCGATGTACCAATTATAGTAAAAGAAACCGGGGCAGGTATTTCCCGGGAAGATGCCCTGCTATTGAAAGAAGCCGGAGTAGCGGCTATCGATGTGGGCGGTGCCGGTGGGACCAGCTGGGCCGGTGTGGAAGTTTATCGTGCCAAACAGAGAGGAGACCGTATTTCTGGCCATCTAGGAGAACTTTTCTGGGATTTTGGAATTCCAACTATCCCCTCCCTGATTGAATGTCGTGTGTCTCTTCCTCTCATAGCTACAGGGGGCGTACGTACCGGACTTGATATTGCCAAATCCCTTGCAATTGGAGCAAACCTGGCCAGTGCAGCCCTGCCTTTCGTGGCCCCAGCCCTTAAAGAAGGGGATTCTGTAAAACAACGTCTTGAATTAATGTTTGAGGAACTGAAAGTTGCAATGTTCCTCTGTGGCTGTCCTGATATTGAAAGCCTGCGGACCTCATCGTCCGTGGTGTTTCAGGGTGAGACCCTTGAATACCTGGACCAGCGAGGCTTTGACATCCGCGATATTGAATTACGTTCTAAATTACTTTGAGATTATTACTGAATCAAGATCATTAAATTAAGAAATTGAAAATCATTAAAGAGGACTATATATGACAGAACTAGGGATTGTTGCAGTAGGCGGTTACAATGAAATGGGCCGTAACATGACTGCCATAAGAGTTGATGACAAGATCATCATAATTGACATGGGACTACGTCTGGATAGGGTGCAAATCCATGAGGACGTAGAAATTGATAAAATGCATTCTCTTGAGTTAATTGAGATGGGTGCTATCCCTGACGACACAATAATGAAAGAGATTGACGGGAATGTATGTGCAATTGTTTGCACACACGGCCACCTTGATCACATAGGTGCTATTTCAAAACTGGCACACAGATATGCAGCTCCGATAATCGGAACGCCGTACACCTCTGCCCTGATACAACACCAGATCGATTCTGAACGCAAATTTGGAGTGAAGAACAGGATAATATCCGTAAAGGCCGGCGGCACATATCAGGTTAGTGATGAGGTCTCAATCGAAATGATAAGGGCCCAGCACAGTATCATAGATGCGGTATTCGTTGCAGTCCATACTCCCAGGGGTGCCATTTTGTATGCATGCGATTTTAAACTCGATCGTACACCTACCCTCGGAGAACCTCCGGCATTTGACAGGTTAAGGGAACTTGGCAAGGAAGGTGTTGTGGCCATGATTGCCGAAAGTACAAATGCGACAAGGGCAGGTAAAACCCCTTCCGAAAGAATAGCCCATGATATGGTTCGTGATGTATTGCTTGGAACGGAAGAATCCGATGTGGGCATGATAATAACCACTTTCGCATCCCATATTGCCCGTCTGAATTCTATAATGCAGTTTGCAACAGAAATGAAGAGGACCCCAATCCTGCTTGGACGCTCTATGGACAGATATGTGAATACTGCCCGTGAACTGGGATACATCGAACTTCCGAAGAAAACAGAAATATACGGTAACCGCAAAGATATTGACAAGGCATTCAAGAAGATAATGGAGAAAGGTAAGGACAAATACCTCCCAATCGTTACAGGCCACCAGGGTGAACCGGGTGCAATTCTTTCCAGGGTTGCCAATGGTGATACTGCCTATAAAATAGAATCCGGAGATAAGGTAATTTTCTCAGCAAACACAATCCCTACCCCGATGACACAGGCAAACAGGTATGCTCTTGAGACAAAACTCAAAATGAAAGGAGCACGTTTGTATGACAATGTCCATGTTTCCGGACATGCATACCGTGAAGACCACTGGGAATTAATAAGACTCGTCAATCCTGAAAATGTAATTCCTGCACACGGCAACATCGACATGCACAGTGCCTATATTGAAATGGCTGAAGATGCAGGCTATGAACTTGGTCACACACTTCATCTATTGAGAAACGGAGAAGAATTATATCTTGAAGATTAAAACTGCAATCATAATTGGTTGGGATAATATGGATTTAATTGATGAATTGAAAAAACGCAGTACCCTGGTCGATGAATCTATAGAGGAATTTTTGCCCATCGACCACCCGGAGGAATTGTACCGTGCAACGCGGTACCTTCCGGATGCCGGAGGGAAAAGACTTCGCCCGGCAATCCTCATGCTTTCTGCTGAAGCAGTGGGTGGAGATTCTGATTCCGTGCTTCCTGCTGCTGTTGCCCTTGAACTTATCCATAATTTCACACTTATACACGATGACATTATGGATAGGGATGATATTCGCCGCGGAATGGCGGCACTTCATGTGAAATGGGGTACTGCAGGAGCAATTCTGGCCGGTGACACCCTTTATTCCCGTGCCTTTGAGATCATTTCGAAAATGGATGCCGACCCACAGAAATTACTCAAATGTGTGGCCTTATTGTCCCGTACCTGTACCGAAATCTGTGAAGGGCAGTGGCTGGATGTTGATTTCGAAAAAAGGGATGTTGTGGATGTGGCCGAATATCTGGAAATGATAGAAAACAAAACATCTGTGCTTTATGGTGCTGCTGCCAAAGTGGGTGCTATCCTTGGAGGAGCATCCGATGAAGTTGCTGATGCAATGTACGAATTCGGCCGCCTTACAGGCATCAGTTTCCAGATACATGATGATGTTATTGATCTGGTTACTCCGGAGGAAATTCTGGGTAAATCTAGAGGTAGTGACCTGAAAGAAGGCAAAAAGACCCTTATTGCACTTCATGCCCTGAATAATGGCGTTGAACTGGAATGCTTTGGCAAAGCTGATGCTACCCAGGATGAAATCGACAGTGCAGTCGCAAAACTGGAAGAATCAGGAACCCTTGCCTATGTCAGGGAAATGGCTGATAACTATCTTGAGGATGGTAAAAGCAAACTTGGTTTGCTGGAAGATTCTCCGGCTAAAGAAACATTGATTGAAATTGCCGATTATATGGTCAGTAGAGAATACTGACCACTATTTTTGTGAAAATTTATATATATATTATTCTCCCAATTGTAACCTGAGTTATACTTTATTCTTTCAAGGAGAATGGTATGAAAGACTTGGCGCATAGGATAGAAGATTATAATCAGGCATGCCTATATAACAGGTCTTTTCTCCATAAATTACAGTTTTGGAAAGGAGAGCCTGAAACACTACCTGCTTATGAGACTGGTATTCATGGTGACCTGGTAGATTTTGAGATTCCAGGAGGATATGAGGAAATTGAACGCTATTGGGTTGATGAACCCTATGTCTTCGTAAGCATTCTCAAAAGACTGGGTATATACCGTTATGTGGTTGTGGAACCTTCACTTTCTGTGTATGAGAAAGATATTCTGGAGCGCACCTATAGCGATCTGAAAGATGTTCTCACAATCGATGAAACACCGTGTGCCGATGCAGACAGGGATATTATCCTTGTTTCAAAGGCACTTTCCCTTTTCAAACGTTACCATATTCCGCTGGAGGTTTCTTCTAAATACAGGATCCTTTACTACCTGAGGCGTAATTTTCTGGGATTTGGAAAAATCAATCCTCTTATGATGGATACTGATATTGAAGATATTTCATGTGACGGGGTAGATATTCCCATATATCTTTATCACCGAAAATATCTGAATATCGAAACAAATATTTCATATACTGAAGACAAACTTAACTCTTTTGTGATTACTCTCTGCCAGCGATCAGGAAAACACATCTCAGTAAGTGAACCGCTTGTTGATGCTACTCTTAACGACGGATCGAGACTGCAGGCTACCCTGGGCAAGGAAATTACTACCAGGGGCAGTTCTTTTAGTATACGTAAGTTCAGGGGAGACCCGATTACTCCTGTAGATCTTATCAATTTCGGAACCTGTAATCTGGAAATGATGGTATACTTCTGGCTGGCAATTGAAAACGGTTTCAGTGCCATTTTTGCAGGAGGAACGGCTTCGGGTAAAACCACAATGCTTAACGCGATCTCATTGTTCATGCCACCGCTTTCCAAAATAGTGTCCATCGAGGATACCAGGGAAATCATGATGTACCATGACAACTGGATAGCAAGTGTTACCAGGGATTCTATAGGCAGAAGCGGAGCTGGAGAGGTTTCAATGTATGACCTTCTCAAATCTGCTCTCCGCCAGAGACCAGAAACCCTGATTGTAGGAGAAGTCAGAGGCAAGGAAGCTCTTATACTTTTCCAGGCCCTTTCAACCGGGCATACAACCTATTCCACAATACATGCGGGGGATGTGCAGACAGTGGTTAACAGACTTGAAAATGAACCTATCAATGTACCGCATGCAATGCTCCAGTCCCTGGACATCCTCTGTATACAAAGACAGGTATACGTGGATGATAAAAGAGTACGCAGACTGGATAACCTGGTCGAATTTACAGGAATTGATCCCAAGAGCGGAGATATAAGAATCAATGAATTATACCAGTGGGATTCTACCAAAGATGAATTTTTACACAATGGGCAATCCAATGTATTAAAACTCATCGTGCAGAAAAAAGGTTGGTCTGCCCATAAATTGCGGGAAGAAACGCAGAATCGCCATATGATCCTGGAATATCTTCTGGACCATGACATCAGAGATTACATAAGCATTTCACTACTGGTGAAAACCTATGCAACATCTCCTGAAATCGTGCTGGATGCAATTGAAAATGATGCTCTTGTAGACCTGCTGCAGCAGGAAAGGTGATTTTTGATGATGCCTTTTCAGGATATTGCATACAGGTTATTCGGTAAACACGCATTCCAAAAAAAAGATGAGTATCCGAAATTATGTCATTCCCTGAAAAGTGCACGTTTTGCCATTCCTGCAGATCAGTATATATCAACAGGATATCTCTATTCCCTAATTTCTTTTTGCGTCACAGGTATTATATTTTATTTTATTGCATCGCGCCTTTTCGAAATTCTTGATCTATCCATCATCGATGATATGCGCATAATTGCTCTTCTATCATCCATGATTATAGCCCTCTTATTTTCCACGATTCTGTTTAATATCCAGATGAAACTCCCGCTCCTCTGGGCAAGTAATCGCAAGGCTTACCTTGACCAATCATTAACCCACGCTGTAGCATACCTGTACGCATTGAGCAAAGGTGGGGGGATGAGTCTTTTTGATATATTTAAATCATTAAGCCAGCAGAGGCATATTTATGGAGTCGCTGCAGATGAATTTGGATACATAGTCAGGGATATGGAATACTTTGGCTATGACATGCTCACAGCACTGAAAAATGCAAAAGAGAATTCTCCCTCTGAAAAATATAAGAATTTCCTGGATGGCATGCTCTCAATTATTTCCAGTGGGGGAGATGTTATTTCATATCTAAAAAATAAAAGTGAACAATATCGTTTTCTTGCAATCAGGGAACAGAAGACCTTCCTTGAAACACTCGCAATACTTGCGGAAGTTTATGTAACAGTATTCGTAGTGGGCCCTGTTTTTCTCATAACGATACTTATCGTATTGGGCTTTATGGGATCGAATTCATTAGACGTACTGTACATTTTAGTTTATGTCCTCATACCGATAGGCACAGTTTTATTCATAGTTTTCTTATCCACAATATCGGATAACCTGGAAGGAAGAAGCATTCAAACTTCACAGCAAATTTTCAATGAATTTGATAATGTCAGAGTGAATGAATATACAACTATCGATGAAAAGATGTTGAAAAAAATTTCCTGGAACTGCACGATATATAACATTATTGATAAAGTAAGTAATCCTATTAAGTGGTTGACCCGTAAACCTCATTATTCTTTAATATTGAGTATTCCTGCAGGTCTGATTTGCATATTATATGGAAACCTGACCATATTGTCATCACTCGATTTTTCAAGCATCAGTTTAAGTTACATCAATGTAGAGGCAGCTGCTGCAATCGATGATTACATTGTGTTTGCATTTATTATCATAAGTGTTCCTTTTATTGTATTTTATGAATCAAAGAGAAGATGGGTTTTGAAAGTTGAAAATGAAATGCCCGAATTCTTGAAAAGACTTGCAAGTATCAATGAAGCAGGAATTCGCCTCTCCAGCGCAATATCCCTGGTTTCACGTTCAAAAATCGGAGTCTTGAATACAGAAATTAAAAGAATGGCTTCCCATCTTTCCTGGGGTGGCAATCTTGAGGAAGTTCTCAAAAAGTTTGAATACAGGGTCAGGACTGAATTTAACAGCCGAATTATTACTTTAATCATACGGGCCAGCGAATCTACAAGCGATGTTATCAGTGTACTCAACATCGCTGCATCAGAAGCCGATATGCAGAATCAGCTCAAAAAGGAACGCTCAGCTGAAATGACAGTATATGTATTCATAGTCTATATCGCTTTTCTGGTGTTTCTTTTCATTGTTTATGTGCTTGCTGCCTACTTCCTTCCGGCAGTACCTTCTTCTGCGGGAGATGCAGTGGCAGGCATGCCTTTGAATATTCAATTTGACATGGATGCCTATATATTGCTTTTCTTCCATGCATCCCTTATACAGGGCGTGTGTTCCGGGCTGGTTGCCGGGAAGATGGGGTCTGGCAGTGTTTTGGCGGGCGTGAAACATTCACTGTTCCTGGTATTGATAGCTTATATCACCTTTACACAATTCATCTAAAACAGGATAAACATGTAAGCAGGAGTAATGGAACTATATGAATTCAGTGAAACAGTTTTTCAAATCCGAATCTGCAGTATCAACAGTAGTTTCATTTGTCCTTTTACTGGGCCTTTTTGTGACAGTACTGGCTGTCTTTAATGCTCATTACATACCTGAATGGAAAGCAGATGCTGAAAAAGCCCATATGGATGATGTCTATGATGACATGTCCCAGTTAAAAGCCCGGGCCGATATGCTTTCCCTTGCCAGTTCCCTTGATGAAGATAGCACTGTTTCTTTGAGTATACCCATTAAGATGGGAGGAGGAGATATTCCCATAGTGGGTCCCACCAAATCAAGTGGCGTACTGTCGGTGAATGATGATGATAATTTCAGGATCAGTATTGAAGGATTGAATACTACAAATTCTACAAATCAGTTAGTAATTTCTGATTCTTATTTTCCTGGTAATATTCGTTATGCTTCAAATAATGGTTATTACGTTGACCAAACCTTTGCCTATGAAAACGGTGCTGTGATCGTGTCACAAAGGGAAAGATCCCTTATGAAAATGGACCCGTCCATTTCAATTAAAAACCAATCTGGAACCCTATTAAAAGTTGATTTAACGCTAATGGAAATTACCGGGGATAGGGTAGTGATTACCAGCAACGGTATTGAAGAAGTTAAACTTACAGGTAATGATTGGGTTGAGGAGTTTAATTCAACTAAAAATGAGTCTCTTACCAACCTTACAATTTCTATGAATACCAGTTATCCTTCAGCATGGGCAAAATATCTCAATGACTCTGCTAAAAGTGAAGATCTTGCTTACCCAAGCGACTATAATGTTGATGAAGGCGAAGATTATGTAATCTTCAATTTAAATTCATCAGATAGCAATATCGATTTTCATCTTAACAAGGCAACAGTGGATGCAAGGGTTGGAACATTCTAATCTATTGGCAGATAGTTTTTTATCATTCAAAGTACCCAGTTAAACGGGGGTATAAGTTTGTTAAAAGAAGCTATGTTCTATGAGCAACTTGAGGATAAAAAGGTACGTTGCAATTTATGTAATCACAGGTGTCGTATAGCAGAAGGTAAAACCGGTATTTGCAGGGTGCGACAGAATAAGGAAGGGAAACTGTATAGCCTGATCTATAATACGGTTTCAAGTGAAGCCGTTGATCCTATCGAAAAGAAGCCCTTATTCCATTTCTATCCGGGCACTTACTCCTATTCACTTGGAACCATTGGCTGTAATTTCCGCTGTAAATATTGCCAGAACTGGACCATATCGCAGGTTAACCTGGACGAAGCACAATCGGTGGAAATTACCCCTGAGCAGGCAATCGATCGAGCTCTTGCAGCAGATTGCAAGAGTATTGCCTGGACCTACAATGAACCGACTATATGGTACGAATATACCTATGACAGTGCAAAGCTTGCTAAAGAGGCAGGTCTGGCTACGGTTTATGTGACAAACGGCTATATCACACCGGAAGCATTGAAGCATATAGCCCCTTATCTGGATGCTTTCCGGGTTGATATCAAGGCGTTTACAGAAAAATTCTATCATGAACTCACTTCTGCTCATTTGCAACCCGTTCTCGATTCAGCCAAACTGGCCCGTGAACTGGGAATGCATGTGGAAGTGGTGTATCTGGTGATTCCCACATTCAATGATTCAAGGGATGAATTGAGGGATGTTTGCCGATGGATAGTGGAAAACCTGGGTAAAGAAACACCGGTTCATTTCACACGTTTTCATCCAAACTATAAACTCCAGAATGTTTCTCCAACACCTGTTGAGACTCTAGACCAGGCCTATGAAATAGCAACTAAGGAAGGACTGGAATATGTATATCTGGGCAATGTTTTGTCCTCTAAATATGAGCATACGTTCTGCCCTTCCTGCGGTAATATGATTATAGGAAGGGGTGTTTTTGATGTGGAAGAAAGTCATCTGACAGAGGATAACAAATGTGAATACTGTGGTGCATCCATTCCTATCTCCGGTAAATATGGGGGTTACCTGTAAAATCCTCTGATGTAACCCCTTTTTTGCCGGCGTCAAACAAAAAGTTTAAATCAGATTGATGCATTAGAAGCGCTCGCGACAAGTCGCATGCAATGTGCCGCCATAACTCAGTTGGTAGAGTGTCTGGCTGTTAACCAGAATGTCACAGGTTCGAGCCCTGTTGGCGGCGCTCCTTTCATCATTTTCTATGGGCCTATAGCTTAGTCTGGTTAGAGCGCTCGGCTCATAACCGAGCGATCACCGGTTCGAATCCGGTTAGGCCCACCACAATATTTTGTCAATTCCAAAATTTCAATGCTTTCATTAGAACATCTTTTTTAGTACCGCAGCAGGCACATCCCTATTTCAGAAAAATGAAACCCTTTTTGGTGAAATGAAACAGGAATCAGGGATAATATAGACATTCAGCAACTTTCGATGGGC
>NZ_MAFX01000017.1:0-33648 GCF_001683555.1 Methanohalophilus sp. DAL1
GATCTCGAAAGGAGTTAAACCTGCATCCAGGGCTTCCTGGACGAGGGGACCAGTACCATTGATGTCCTGGTTGACAATCGCATCTCTGAGTTTATCATACATTTCCTGTTTTCCCATTAAATCACCTTATTTATATATTATAGATAACCGGCGTGTCCTTAAAGGAAACTATCTGCCGGCTAACAACTACTAAGAACCTGATTATTTATTTTATATAAATGTTTTTAGTATCGAACATAACTATTTATACTTAAAAACACAACCAAAGGGCATGCCAAAAAAAGAAATGTATCCTATTAAAGAAAAGATGAGCATGGAAAGCCTGGAAAAAAGGATAAGATACATAGAATACCTTACAAAAGTTTTGACTCGGTTGTACTTCATAAGATATCGATACAAAGGTTTTTCAGTGGAAGAATCTGCAAAAAAAACAGGCGTCACAAAAAGGGTTGGTTACATATGGCAGAGAAGATGGAATCGGGATGGATATCCCGGATTATTTCCCAGATATGGAGGTGGCAGACCTTCAAAGCTCAGTGAAGAACAGAAGTACGAACTGAAAAATATACTTCGGGAAAAAAGGAAATGGAAAACTTCTGATGTACAGGCAATTATAAAAGAAAAATTTAATGTGGATTATTCATCAAAACAAGTAAAAGTGATTATTGATTCTTTATCGTAATAGTATACGAAGTTACGTAATATACAGAACAACATTAATTAAAAAGTAGGATTACTGACTAAGTCAAATTAAATATATACTATAACAACCTAGTAAAATACTCTAAATTGTACTTTATTAAATATAATGGCACTAATGAGAAGAGAAGAGGAATTTTTTTAAAATAAGTTTTTATTATCCAAAAATTATATTCATAAAACATGGAAGATAGAGGCGACAGCGTTTTGAATAGAGGCTGTAATGCAATCGGAGTTGCTTTTGATGAGGCACCGCAAGAATTACTAGAGGCTTTTAACAAAACAAGTCTTATTATCAGCAAAGGTATGGCAAATTACGAAAACCTTACAGAAGGAATATGGCTCCATTGCTTATCTGCTGCAGACAAAATGCGAAAGTGTTGCGCTGGACATGGGCCTTGAGAAAGGTTATTCGGTTGCCAAACTCATGAGGTGAAGTTATGTGTGAACTAAAAGCGATTCTGGAAAGGGGAGAAGAAAATAGAGATATTATTATGGAGTCAACTACACGTGTAATTGTGGAAGGAGACGAAATTGAACTTACAGGCATATTCGGTGAAAGAGAAAATGTCCAGGGTTCGATAAAGGAAATCAATTTCTCAAAGGGAGAGCTTATAATACTCGGAAATGATTAATGATCAAAACCGGGGGAATAGGAGCAAATCCCTTTAACTATATATAGCCGACATTACAGGGAGGTACATAAAATGACAGTCAAAGTTGCAATAAACGGTTACGGAACCATCGGAAAGAGAGTTGCAGACGCTGTAAGCGTCCAGGAAGACATGGAAATTATTGGAGTGGCAAAGACCCGCCCTAATTTTGAAGCTTTTATGGCAAAGAAAAAGGGATATGATGTGTTTGCACCTGAAGATCGGATTAAGGGGATGGAAAAGGCAAACCTTGAAGTTGAAGGTTCCATTGATGATATGCTTGAAAGGGCAGATGTCATTGTAGACTGTACACCCGGTGGAATTGGTGAAAAGAACAAGCCAATTTACGAAAAAGCAGGTGTCAAAGCTATCTGGCAGGGTGGGGAAGACCACGAACTTGCAGGTTGTTCATTCAATGCACAGAGCAATTATGAAGAAGCACTAGGAAGGGATTTTGTACGGGTGGTATCCTGTAATACGACCGGCCTCTGCAGGGTCATCAAACCTCTTGATGACGAGTTTGGAGTAAACAAAGCAAGAGTGACCCTGATGAGAAGGGCTGCTGACCCGGCGGATATCAAGAAAGGACCGATCAATGCTATTGTCCCCAATCCCATAAAACTGCCGTCCCATCACGGGCCGGATGTCAAAACCGTCCTCCCCGACATCGATATCGCTACTACAGCTGTGAAACTTCCTACTACACTTATGCACCTGCACACTATCAACATGGAACTGAATAGCGAATGTACGGCGGAAGAAGTAGAAGCGTTACTGGCCAAACAATCCCGTGTGCGTTTTGTCGGACAGGGCATAACTTCCACGGCTGAGGTAATGGAAATGGCTCGTGATATGAACCGCCCAAGGTCTGACATGTGGGAAAACTGTGTATGGAACGAATCTATCACGATATATGAAGGAGAACTATACTTCTTCCAGGGAATCCACCAGGAATCAGATGTGATTCCCGAAAATGTCGATGCAATACGTGCTGTGATGGAAGTTGAAAAGGACGGAACAAAGTCCGTAGCAAAAACTAACAAAGCAATGGGTATCTAATACCCATCTTTTTTATGCAATCGATACAAAGTCTCCTTGAAGTTTGCAATCATGCTTCAAAAGAGGCTAACGAGTCTATAAAGGACCTTGTCGGAAAAAGAAAAGCATACAAATCCGTCTACATGGGAGCGGACGGAACTCGTACAAGGCTGATCGATGACAGGGCTGAAAAGGCAATTTTTGAAGTGTTGAAAAGTTATGGCAATTGCCGCATCCTCAGCGAAGAGTATGGGGAATACATTCCTGATAAAAAACCTGAAATCACTTTTGTAATCGACCCTCTTGACGGCACATATAATGCAGCCCACGGAATCCCGTTTTATTCAACTTCCATTGCTGTTGGCAATGCGGACCTTTCTTCAATCTACTTTGGATATGTTAAAAATCTCTGCACAGGTGATATCTACCATGCATATAAGGGTGAAGGAGCATATCTAAATGGCAATCCAATAAATACATCCAACAGAAAACTATTAAAAAATTTCAGTGTCAGTCTTTACGGTTACCGTAACAATGTAGAAAATACCCTGGAGCTTTCCAGAAAAGTAAGAAGGGTTCGAATACTGGGAAGTGTGGCTCTGGAACTCTGCTATGTTGCCTGCGGTAAACTTGATGCTTTTGTAGATATCAGGAATTCACTGAGACTGATTGATGTTGCTGCAGGAAAACTTATCCTTGAAGAAACAAATGGAAAGGTAACCAACGGAAAAGGTACAGAGTTACATCTTCAGGATAGTGTTGTAAACAGGCTTTCCATGATAGCATCAAACGGACATGCCCACAGGGACATACTCAATTTTGTGGGGAGAAAAGATGAAAGTAAATAAAATTGGTATAACCTCTAAATATGATAGTCCGCAAGCCCTGGAAATGGTTGAGACTATTGTGAAAAGGTTCACTTCACAAATTAAAATTTTTCTGGATGAGGGGTCCTTTGACATGCTTAATCTTCCTGAAACAGAACGAATGCCTGTGGAAAAAATGAAAGAAGCAGGTGCCAACCTGATGATTTCAATCGGAGGAGACGGAACTGTTCTGCGCAGCATATCCAGGATGGATGATCCACTACCACTTCTGGGAATTAACATGGGCATGCTGGGTTTCCTTGTGGATGTGATGCCTGAAGAGGCAATTCCTACAATCGAGAATGTGCTGGAAGGATTCGAATATACCGAACGTTGTCGTATTGCAGTCAATCTCAACGGTGAAGAGTTACCCTGTGCCACAAATGAAGTTGTACTGACCACAGCCAGACCTGCCAAGATACTAACATTCCGGGTAACGGTTGACGGATGTATGATAGAAGAGTTCAGATCTGACGGAGTAGTGATCGCAACCCCCACAGGATCCACAGCTTATGCTATGAGTGCCGGCGGACCTATTCTGGATCCCAGGGTCAATGCTACCCTCATAGTACCTCTTGCCCCATTCAAACTTTCAGCCCGCCCCTGGGTGGTACCTTCTGACAGACCCATAAAGGTCGAAATAACTATTCCGGAAAAGGAAGCTGCTGTTGTTATCGATGGACAGCATACTTACACAATGAAAAAAGATGATACCATTTGTCTTACAAAAGCAAAAAATCCTGCTCGTTTTGTAGTGACTGAACGTAGTGGATTCTATGAAAAAGTACAGTCAAAACTTCGATGATACAAACACATATCTTTAAATATAAAAGTAAAGATAGGACCGGATAGCGATAACATGGCTCCAAATAAAGAATATTCCAGAAATGAAATGATGGATTTTATTGATATCGAACCTCTGGATATAGAAATATGTGATGTGACCCTCAGGGACGGTGAACAAACTCCCGGTGTTGCATTTACCAAAGAAGAGAAAATGGACCTGGCAAGTGAACTGGATGCAATTGGTGTCGAGATTATTGAAGCCGGATTTCCTGTCGTTTCTTCTTCTGAAAAAGAAACCATGAAGGAAATTAGCAATATGGGGCTGAATGCAAAAACGTGTTGCCTGGCCCGGTCCATCATAGGGGATGTAGATGCTGCTATTGATTGTGATGCCGATATAGTGAGCATTTTCATAGCTCTTTCAGACCTTCACCTGAAACACAAATATCACCGCTCCTGCAGCGATGTACTGGGTTGCTCAATGGAAGCAGTAGAATATGCAAAAGACCATGGACTTAAAGTCAGGTTTGCCGCAGAGGATGCAACGCGTACACCCATACCCACCCTGCAACATGCATTCCAGGAAGCAGAAAAATACAATGTTGATTATGTGAGCATCGCTGATACCATAGGAATATTGAATCCTTCAACTACCAAATACATGGTTGAAAAGATAAAAGAAAAGGTACATACACCCATATGCATTCACTGTCACAATGATATCGGACTTGCCACTGCAAATACTTTAGCAGCAGCTGAGGCAGGAGCAAAGCAACTCCATACCACCGTAAATGGTATCGGAGAAAGAGCAGGAAACGCTCCTCTTGAAGAAGTACTTGTAGCCCTTCGTGTACAGTACGGAATCGAAAACTACGATACCACACATCTTAATGGTCTTGCAAGAAAAGTTGAAGATTATTCCGGTCTGACAACTCCCGTGAATAAGGCTATTGTGGGCAAACATGCCTTCACGCATGAATCAGGGATACACGTCATGGCAATTCTGGAAGAGCCGCGGACTTACGAACTCTTTTCCCCGGAAATGGTGGGTGGGGTCCGAAACCTTGTAGTCGGTAAGCATACAGGACTGAAGGCCTTAAAAGGAATAATTAAGGACATGGGATATTCCCTTGAACACGAAGAATTATGTGCATTAATGGAGAAAATAAAGAATTGTACAGAAATCAAAGGTGGAATTACAAGGCCACATCTGGAAGAAATGATCGATGATATCAGATCCTGTAAAAGAGATGATGATATTTAAGACATCTCTTCTTCAGGTATCGAAACCCCTCCTGTATTCAAAATTACAACATAGTCAGAAGAATTCCTAAGGGCAGTTGAAAATCCAGGTTCTACACCAAAGATTATAGTTTCTTTGCCGTGTTCATTTGCTTTATTCAATAAGGGTTTAAAATCAGCATCTCTTGTCACAAGTGCAAGAGTATCGATATTGGGATTATGAACAAGATCCATTCCCTCAACAGCAAGCCTTACATCCACATCGCTTGAACAAATAACAGGTTCGAAACCATTGTTTTCCACGGCTTCTACAAGTTTATTAGAAGCATACTGATTAAGGAAAACACGTCCTATCTTGACATTACCGTACTCTTTCAATACATCCCTTATTTCTTCTAAGTTTACATCAAATTCCTTTCTCAGAACATTGGGACCATCTACAAGAAGTCCAATACTCCGTCGCCCTATTTCCTTTTTAGTACTCAGATATTTGACTATAGAATTAAATCCGGTTTTTACATTCTGCATATTGCCTCTTATTGCAGGTATAAACATTATAACAATAAATATGTGCAACCACAGTATCAACAACAATTAACCATAATTACTATTAATGATTATAATAACAACTAAGGACCTGCAAACCTTATAATCTTTCAGCAAGCAACCATTCGTTTACATTCTTTTTGGAATATGAATCATCCACAAGTACGAAATAGTTTTTGTACCTCCTTCCTTCTTTCTTTCTCCTGTACATAATTTCTCCCCTGTATAAGAGAAATTTATTGAAAATATCCTCAAATTGCATTCTTTCGTCATTTGTCAACTCAATGATAGATTGGCCATCACGGTACCAGTTATACACCCTTAAAACAAATACTTCTCTTATTCTTTTTAATCCTTCGGCCTGTTCAAAAGAGTCAAAGTATAAAGTCTTTCTAATTTCAGGTGACCAGGCTGCAATTTTTTTTTCCATGTCAATAAATTGCACGGGAATTTCTTCCCCTTCACGTGGCCTGGGATACAGTAAAGAAAGATGCCTTATAGAGTCCAATCTCACCACCGCCTGTATAAGAAACTCCGGGAAACCTTTAGGTTCTTCTTAAGTCTGCGCCCCACAATGATGCCGACAAAAACTCCGCTCAAGTGAGCTGCATGTGCTATCATGTCGCCGGAAATATTCACGTACATGAAAGATAAGTCCACTATCACAAAGAGTATTAGAGCAGATTTGATGGTCATTGGGAAGAAAAAGACATATACGGGCAGATTTGGTTCAAGAATGGCAAGGGTTGCAAAAACCCCCATTATTGCCCCACTGGCCCCGACCATCGGGTAACTGGTAGAGGTCGTTGCGATGAAACCTAAAGCTGCAACTATCCCGGAAATAAAATACAGGTAAATAAACATTGAATTGCCAATGCGCCTCTCCAGTATCCTGCCAAAGAAATAGAGAACAAGCATATTGAAGAACAGGTGACCAAGACTTGCATGGAGAAACATATGAGAAATCAAAGTCCAGGGCCTGGATAGAATATTACCCGGTTCAAGCTGGAATAAAGTGTAATATGGTTGGCCCAGCAGGAGCTCCAGGAAAAATGAAAATATACATATAATTATTATGGCCATTGAGGGGCTAGAATAAAAGGAGCGTTTAGTCCTGTTAAATGCACTCCCGGCCGCACCTTTTGCAGCATTTTTGGTAGCTTCTTTAAAAAAATCCTTCACAATTTGATCTGTACCGGAAGTACTGCGTCCTCTGGTACCACTACTTCCAGCTGCACTTTGTGCAGAGCTGAAACGAGTCCCATCGCCCAGGCCTTCACAGCCATGTCTTTCAGGAAGACGATGATCAGAACAAAATGTTTTCCCACAGTAGCGGCATGTATACATCACTGGCTCTTTCTTACCGCATATCCAGCATTGGTTATCCAAAATATCCTCCTACCTAAACACATATGCAAAAGTAAATAAATCTATTTCCATAATCAGAAAGCAGGTTGAATTAACAGCGCAAACAAATAAAAAGAATTATCTATTATAATCATGATAAATACCGGAAAGACTTATATACTGAATCTACATTAGTTATGACACAGTCCACTACTGTATAAACTATTAACTTTTTATCAAACTATAACACTCCCATCAAAGCTATACAATTTATAGCGATGGGACACCCAGGAGGACAATACATAGATGAGTGAACTTAAAACAGGGACATTCTCTGTCAGCGACCTGGAAAACGTCCAGATCAACATCGGAAGCATTGTAGGTGCTATCGAAAAAACCGCCGCTGAAGAAGGAGAAGTCGGCCTTACTGTAAAACCCAACATCTCCGGACTGAGGGATTGGGACTATAAACTTCTTGAAAGATACAACCCGGTCTATACACCTATGTGTGACCAGTGTTGTTACTGTACATTCGGTACCTGTGACCTTACCGGGAACAAGGAAGGAGCATGTGGTATCAACATGGAAGGCCATAATGCCAGAGAATTCATGCTGCGTGTGATTACAGGAGCATCAGCTCACTCCGGTCACGGAAGACACCTACTCCACCACCTGATAGACAAGTATGGAGCAGATTATCCGCTTAAAGTTGGACAAACAAATATAATTGCTCCCAATGTCCAGATGGTTACAGGCAAAAAACCTGAAACTCTCGGTGATCTGGAAGGCGCCCTGAGTTATGTGGAGGAACAACTGGTCCAGCTTCTTGCGTGTGTCCATGTAGGACAGGAAGGAGAGGCAATCGATTTCGAATCCAAGGCGATGCATGGTGGTATGCTCGATCATGTAGGAATGGAAGTTTCCGATATCGCACAGATTTCCTGTCTGGAAATGCCAAAAGCGGATGAAAACGCGCCCCTATCAGAAATTGGTATGGGAACAATTGACTCCGAAAAACCTGTCCTGCTGGTAATCGGTCATAACGTTGCCGGAGTAACCAACATTATAGACTATATGGAAGACCATGACCTGACCGACAAAATGGAGCTTTGTGGTCTGTGCTGTACCGCTCTGGACATGACAAGATACAGGACCGAGGGAGGAGACGTACCAAAGGCCAAGGTTGTCGGAACCCTTGCCAAAGAACTCAAGATGATACGTTCCGGTGTTCCTGACGTTATTGTTGTCGATGAACAGTGTGTACGCGCCGACGTGCTAAGGGAAGCACGGAAACTTATGATGCCTGTCATCACAACCAATGATAAAATCATGTATGGACTGCCTGACAGGTCCGAAGATGATATAGAGGATATCATCGATGATCTCAAATCCGGCAGGGATGATGGTGCCCTGATACTTGACTTTGAAAAACTCGGTGAAGTTGCCCCCAGACTTACACAGGAAATGTCAAAAATTCGCAAGGAAAAAGGTGTCGTATCCCTACCTACCGAAGAAGAGTTCAACGAACTTACCTCCAGATGTGTACATTGCCTTGCATGTGAACTCGAATGCCCAACTAACCTGCCAATCAGTGATGCCATGACCGCTGCTGAAGAAGGTGACCTCAGGCCTTTCGAAATACTTCATGACAAATGTGTAGCCTGTGGCAGATGTGAGCAGGCATGTCCAAAGGATATACCTGTCCTCAATGTAATTGAAAAGGCATCCCAGAGAGTAATCCGGGAAGAAAGGGGCAAAGTTCGTGTCGGACGTGGCCAGATAAGTGACCCTGAAATCCGTGAAGAAGGCGTCAATCTTGTTATGGGTACCACACCCGGTATCATTGCAATGGTTGGATGTTCAAACTATCCGGATGGAACAAAAGACCTGTATCGGATAGCCGATGAAATGTTGAGGCGTAACTATATTGTCCTGATGTCGGGATGTTCTGCAATGGACCTTGGCATGTATCAGAACGATGACGGGGAGACCCTTTACGAGAAATATCCGGCAAAGTTCCAGAAAGGAAATCTCATCAACGTGGGCTCATGTGTTTCCAATTCCCATATCACAGCTGCTACCATAAAAGTTGCCGCAATCTTTGCGCAACGTAACATTACAGGAAACTACGAAGAGATCGCCGATTATATCCTGAATCGTGTTGGAGCGGTTGGCGTAGCATGGGGAGCATATTCCCAGAAAGCATCTTCAATTGGAACCGGCTGCAACAGGCTTGGAATTCCTGTAATCCTTGGTCCTCACGGTTCAAAATACCGCAGAGCACTCATAGGCAAACCCTATGAAGAAGATAAATGGAAGGTCCTGGATGCAAGAAACGGGGAAACAATGGATATCCCGCCAGCTCCGGAGTTCCTGCTTACAACCGCAGAAACCATTGATGAAATGATGCCTATGCTTGCCAAGAACTGTATCCGTCCAAGTGACAACAACATGGGAAGAATGATCAAACTGACTCATTACATTGAGCTCAGTGAAAAATACCTGGGAATAATGCCTGATGACTGGTACAAGTATGTAAGGAATGAAACAGACTTGCCACTTGCAAGACGTGAAGAATTCCTCAAGAAACTTGAGCAGGAATACGGATGGGATATCGATTGGAATAAAAAGAAGATTGTATCCGGACCCACCAGTAAACTGGATGTATCGGCCCAACCCACCAATGTGGAAAGATTGTGCAAGGAGGCTTAAAAATGGCTGATGTTTCAAAAAACCTGAAGGTCTATACAACATATGGGCCTAAATCTGCCAGGGGTACAAAGCCAGCTATTGTAGCAAAAATGATCGAAAAAGCTAAAAGGCCTCTTTTCGTTGTTGGCTCGGAGGTCCTGGAGGAAAAACTCCTTGCCCGTGCACAAGCCATAGCAAAGAAGGGTATCCCTGTAGCTGCTACCGGGCATTCCATAAAAGGATTTATCGATGAAGAGGGAGTGGATGCAAAATATATCAACATCCATTTCCTTGGTTCTTTTCTTTGTGACCCAAAATGGGCCGGATTGGATGATAACGGATGTTATGATCTGATAATCCTGCTTGGACATAAAAAATATTATATTAATCAGGTCCTTTCAGGACTGAAGAATTTTTCAGACCTGAAAACAATTAACATAGGAAAACATTATACCCAAAATGCTACCTTGTCTTTTGGTAATGTTACACCTGAAGTACATCTGGAAGCACTGGACGAACTTATTGATAACCTTTGAATTTTAAAGAAGGAGGATATTAACAATGGCTGAAGATTTTCCTTTTGAAATTTCTCCAATGTTTGAAGGAGAAAGAATCAGAAAAAATGATATGTACGTGGAACTTTCAGGTCCCAAATCCATTGGTTTTGAACTTGTAAAGGCAGCTGAGATGGATGATGTGGTAGACGGCAAGTTTAACATGATCGGTCCGGACATCCAGGATATGGAAGAGGGAGGAAGATACCCTTTTGCCATGATATACAAGATTGCCGGGGAACTTGTTGAAGAAGACCTTGAATCCATTGTGGAAAGAAGAAACCACGATTTCCAGAATTATATACAGGGGCTTATGCACCTGAACCAGCGTTATGATGTGTGGGTTCGTTTAAGCAAAGAGGCTGTGGAAAAAGGTGTTACCTCCTTTGAATCTATTGCTCAGGCAATAATGATGCTTTTCAAGAACGAACTCCCGTTCATAGAGAAGGTGGAAGCTACCTATATCACGGACAAGGACGAGATTGAAAAACTCATGGACGAGGCAAAAGCCAAATACAAGGCCAGGGATGACAGGACCCGTAATCTTCACGATGAGGATGTTGATACGTTCTATGGATGTACTCTCTGTCAATCTTTTGCACCGTCCAATGTATGTGTAATAACCCCGGACAGGATATCCCTCTGTGGTGCTATCAACTGGTTTGACGGCAGGGCAGCCGCCAAGGTCGATCCTGAAGGGCCCCAATTCGCAATACCTAAAGGGGATGTAATAGATGAAGAATCCGGTGAGTATACCGGTGTAAACGAGACTGCAAAATCCCTGTCAAGCGGGGAATATGATCGTATAAAACTTCACTCATTCTTGGACCATCCACACACATCCTGCGGATGCTTTGAAGTTGTAGGTTTCTATATACCCGAGGTTGACGGTATCGGATGGGTAGACAGGGATTTTACAGGAGCTGCACCAAACGGACTCCCCTTCTCCACGATGGCCGGGCAGACAGGAGGAGGAAAACAGATCAGTGGATTTTTGGGAATTGGTATCAACTACTTCCGTTCTCCCAAGTTCATCCAAGCTGACGGTGGATGGGAACGTGTGGTCTGGATGCCAAAACATCTCAAAGACCGTGTATCTGACGATATACCGGATGACATTGCAGACAAGATTGCTACTGAAGAAGACGTATCAGATCTGGAAACACTCAGGAACTTCCTGGAAGAAAAGAACCATCCAATTGTCAATAGATGGGAAAAGGAAGAAGAGGAGGAGGCTACAGAGGAAGAAGAAACTCCACAACAAGCCGCTCCCGCCATGCAGATGCCTGCCTCAATGCCAATGAATATGCCAGCCATGCCAACTTCCGGAAGTGGTGGTGTAAAGATCATTCTCAAAAATGCAAAGGTATCTGTTGATAAGGTAATCATTAAGAAGAACGAGTAATAGAGAGGTTTCTCTGTGACAAAAATCATTGCGATTACAGGTAAAGGCGGCACCGGGAAGACGGCCATAACGACCCTTCTGCTGCGCCATCTGACAAAAAGTGATAAGGTTGTCCTGGCAATCGATGCTGATCCGGATACCAATCTCCCGGAAACCCTGGGATGTGAGGCAGACCGTACCATCGGTGACATCAAGGAATACATGATGAATGAACGAGACAACATGCCACCAGATATCAACAAGGAATCGATATTCGAATCCAAGATATACGAGACACTCAACGAGTTACCTGACTATGACCTGCTGGTTATGGGAAGGCCCGAAGGATCAGGTTGTTACTGCTATGTAAACAATCTGCTGCGGGGGATAATGGACCGCCTGACCGAAAACTATGACGTGGTTATCATGGATATGGAAGCAGGTCTTGAACACTTCAGCAGGAAGACTATCAGGAATATAGATGATCTCCTGGTGGTTACCGATGGTTCCCGCAGAGGAATGGGGACTGCCGAGAGAATCAGTGAACTTGTGCATGAGCTGGAAACAGATGTGCGCAATATCCATGTGGTCGCAAATAAAGTCACAGAAGACAATAAAGAACAGATCCAGAAAACTGCGAATGAACTTGGCCTGAAATTAATAGGCCTTGTTCCAACGGATGAAAGTATTGCAGAGAGAGATCTTGCAGGGGAAGCTCTCTATGACCTTCCCGAAGATTCGAAAGCCGTTATCGAAGTTGAAAGAATCGCAGTAAAACTTGGATTATAATAAATAATCAGATGGTGGAAGTGGAATGTCAGATAAACTCAAACTTTCAGACCTTAATAATATCTTAAAAGACCTCGATGTGGAATCCCTGGAAGGGGTTACTATTGAAGGTGACATAGAACTTGATATACAGGGAGGCGGGGGAATGAATCCGGCTATGGCTTATGCCCTTGGCCATGAAGCCGCCCAGATCTCCCTTCATGTGGCAAACATCGCCAGAATGCTGGGCTATCCTGTAGACCAACTCTTTGCACAGTGTCTTGGAGCCGGAGGAGAAGCTGCAGCATTACAGACAGAACCTGCAATAGAGGAACTGTTGCAGGCTAAATTCGATGTTGCCAGAAGTAGCGAATGGAATACACCTATCCAGGAAGTAACCCTCGGTGCAACTTCCGCAGACGGAGGAAGCCGTGACCACACAATAACCCTGGGTGGCGAAAAGGCAATGCCATTCTATTTTGATGCAGAAATGCCCAACCGTAATTATGTCACAATGGATGTCTTTGACATGCCTATCTCAATGGCAAAGGCTGTCAAATCCAATTACGAAGACGTTATGGGGGACCCTGCAGAATGGGCTAAAAAAGTTGTCAATGAGTATAATGCGGATATGGTTACAATTCACCTGATTTCTACAGATCCTTTAATCAATGATACTCCTGCAAAAGAAGCTGCAAAGGTAGTAGAGGATGTATTACAGGCAGTTGATGTGCCTATCGTAATCGGTGGTTCAGGAAATCCACAGAAAGACCCTGAAGTACTTGAAAAAGCCGCAGAGGTTGCCGAAGGAGAATGTGCCCTGCTTGCATCCGCAAGTCTAAACCTGGATTATGAAAGGGTTGCAAAGGCGGCAACGGATTACGGTCATGCAGTCCTTTCCTGGACCCAGCTTGAAATCAATGCTCAGAAAGAACTCAACCGTAAACTAATGAAGCAGTGTAATGTCCCACGTGAAAGCATTGTGATGGATCCAACAACAGCAGCCCTGGGATATGGTCTTGACTATGCTTACAGTAACATGGAAAGGGTACGATTATCCGCCCTTATGGGTGACGATGAACTTAACTTCCCGATATCCTCCGGTACCACAAATGCCTGGGGCGCACGTGAATCCTGGATGAAACAATCACCCCTTAAGGAAGATTCTGACTGGGGACCCAGGGAATACAGGGGACCCATCTGGGAGATCGTTACAGGACTGTCCCTTGCCCTTGCAGGCAATGACCTGTTCATGATGATGCACCCAACATCCGTACAGGTGCTCAAAGAGATTACACAGACTCTCTATGGCAATATTGAAGCAAAGAACCCGGACATCACCAACTGGATCACTGCGGAGGTATAATATGAAGATAAATAGCCCCCTTGATGCTTACAAATACCTGCCGGGAACAAACTGTGGCAGGTGTGGTGAAGATACATGTATGGCCTTTGCCTCACACCTTATCGACCGTTCCAAAAGTGGCGAAGACTGTCTGCCCATGGTAGAGGAAGACAAGTATGCAAAGAAACTCGAGGAACTGGAAAAACTGCTTGCCCCGGAAATCAGGGAAGTTACCATTGGCACTGGTGAAAAATCAGTCACCATTGGTGGAGATGATGTCCTTTTCCGTCATAAATTGACCTTCTTCAATAAGACAGCCTATGCATACGATATCACCGACACTATGGATGATAAGGAACTTGAGGAAAGAATCAATACTATCCAGACTTTCAAGAAATTCTATGTGGGAGAATTCCTCAACCTTGATATGGTAGCGGTACGGTGTGTATCCGGCAAACCCGAAACTTTTGCAGATACTGTGAAAAAGGTAATCGGACTTACAGAATTACCACTTGTACTCTGTTCTTTTGATCCGGCAGTATTAAAAGCCGCCCTGGAAGTAGCAGCAGACAAAAAGCCACTAATGTATGCAGCCAACCAGGAGAACTGGAAAGAAGTTGCCGGCCTTGCAAAGGAATACGAGGTGCCTGTAACCCTGTTCGCACCGAATGATCTGGACTTGCTCAAGTCAATGGCAAAGACATTTGCAGAAATGGGACTAGAGAACCTTGTGCTTGACCCGGGAACCTTCCCCACAGGCAAGGAAATGAAGACAACGTTCGAAAATTTCCTGAAGATCAGAAGAGCAGGTATAGATGGGGATGGCGAAGTTGCCTATCCCATAATGGCCGTTCCCCTGACTGCTTGGATGGCCTACGATGATGATGTCAGTGCATCCTACTGGGAAACTGTGGTAGCCTCCGTACTCACTGTTAAGTACGGCGACATTATGATCATGCATAGCATAGAGCCTTATGCATTGCTGCCTGAAGTGCACCTGAGAGATACCATTTATACGGATCCAAGAAAGCCTGTAACTGTTGATCCGGGTGTATGGGAAGTAGGTTCACCTACTGCTGATTCACCAGTTATAGTTACCACAAACTTTGCCCTCACCTACTATACAGTTGAGAGTGATATTTCTTCCAACAAGATAGACTGCTACATTGTGGTGGCAGACACCGAGGGTATCGGTGTGGAAGCCGCTGTTGCCGGTGGACAGCTGACCGCAGACAAGATCAAGAAGACTCTGGAAAATGCCAAGTTTGATCTTAAGGAAAAGACAAACTACAACACCGTCATCCTGCCCGGCCTGTCCGCACGTCTGCAGGGAGATGTCGAGGACAAGGTGGGTTCAAGGGTACTCATTGGACCGGCAGACTCCGGCAGACTTCCTGGATGGCTGGAGAAAAACTGGCCACCACAGGATAAATAAACTAAAAAAGCATCCGTTAAATACGGGTGCTTCAATTCTTTTTTTGCACCAAATTTATTAGTGCTGAAGATAGATGTATCACCCATGAAAAGCAAAGTCTTTTTTGTAGACCTGAAAGTGCGCAGAGATTGTGAAAATACAATTCAGAAGATCAAAAGATTGTATGATACAGCAGGTTTTGACAGAATCATCGATGAAGGCGATTTCACTGCCATTAAAATGCATTTCGGGGAAAAGGGCAATGAAGGCTTCATAAGTCCGGTCAACGTCAGACAGGTTGTGGATAAGATCCATTCTTCGGGTGCAAAGGCCTATCTTACCGATACCAACACCCTGTACTCAGGATACCGCCACAATGCTGTAGACCACCTTACAACGGCAATTGAACATGGATTTGGCTATGAAGTCACCAGGGCACCACTGATAATTGCAGACGGGCTGTTGGGCAACGGGTTCCGACAGATACCAATAAAGGGGAGACATTTTGACAGTGTTAAAATCGCATCCGAACTGCTTGACTGCCAGAGTATGATCGTAATGTCCCATTTCAAGGGCCATGAGCTTGCAGGTTTTGGAGGGGCGATCAAAAACCTGGCAATGGGCGGAGGTTCAGTAGCCGGGAAAATGGAGCAGCACAAAGGCCTTCATCCGGAAATTGATGCAAAACGATGTAACGGATGCGCAACCTGTGTGGAAGTATGCCCCTGCGATGCAATGGAGATTAATAGCGACAATATATCCACTATCGATGACGACAAGTGTATAGGCTGTGGAGAATGTATGACAGTATGCCCGGTCGAGGCGATTGATTTCAATTATGCCGATATACCCGACTTCATGGAAATGATAACCGAATATGCCCTGGGCACCGTTGCCGGCAGGCAGGAAAAAATAGGCTACATGAATTTCCTTGTCCGCATCACACCCGACTGTGATTGCGTGCCCTGGAGCGATGTATCGCTGGTACCGGATATAGGCATCCTGGCATCCACAGATCCGGTGGCTATTGACCAGGCAAGCCTGGACCTCGTAAACGAACAACAGGGTTTTACTGCATCCAAACTTGAAGAAAATATTGAACCCGGCAAAGACAAGTTCAAAGGTGTCTGGAAAAACAGCGCAGGAGATATCCAGTTAAGTTACGGTGAAGAAATAGGCCTTGGAAACCGGGATTATGAGCTGATCAGGATTTGACTCAAAACTAATAGCAGAAGTTTTGTAAGTCTTGATGATAATATTATTATTCTATGGATATCCTATAATGCAGCAAACAGCCTTATGAGTAAATTGCAGATTAATTGGTGAACATCACAGTTCCCAAAAACAAAATTCACTATCATTAAAAATATCAATAAAAATTCGGGACATATCTGATTGCCCGACAGATAACGGACGATACAAAATGAGTTACAAGATCGCAATAATGGGTGCTACCGGTGCGGTAGGCAGAGAAATTATCGAAGTATTGAGTAACAGGAAGTTCCCGGTAGAAGAATTGAAACTCTACGCATCACAGAGGAGCGCCGGCAAGGTAATGGAGACCCCTTTCGGAAAAATTACCATCGAAGATGCGGACACGGCAGATTACTCCGAACTTGACATTGCCTTTTTTGCAATAAGCGGCTCGTGGAGTAAGGCTAATGCCAAAAAAGCAACCGATGCAGGATGCTATGTGATTGATAACAGCAGTGCATACAGGTATGATGACAACGTGCCTCTTGTGGTTCCGGAAATCAATACTCATGCTATCGGGGATTCAAAGCTGATTGCAAACCCCAACTGTACAACCGCAATCGCAGCCATCCCCCTTTATGCCCTCCATAAAGAGTATGGTCTGGAGAAGGTCATTATCAGCACCTACCAGGCAACCAGCGGTGCAGGAGCCGCCGGGATGAATGAACTGATCAATGAGACAAGGAACTATCTTGAAGATAAAGAGGTATACCATCAGGCCTTTGTCCATCCTATTGTTTTCAACACTATCCCCCATATTGACAGTTTTCAGGAAAACGATTACACCCGTGAGGAGATGAAAGTCGTCTGGGAAACCCACAAGATATTTGAGGAACCCGATATCCCAATCAGCTGCACCTGTGTGAGAATCCCGACTCTCAGGGTTCACGGGGAAAGCATTGTTGTCGAAACTGAAAAACCAATTTCCCCGGATGAAGCCAAAAAACTGCTGGCATCGGTCGAAGGTGTTGAGTTGAAGGATGATATCGAGAACAATGTGTACCCGATGCCCCTGACAGCCACCCAGAAATACGATGTGGAAGTTGGCAGGATCAGGCAGAACATCGTGTTCGGAGACCACGGCCTGGAATTCTTTGTCTGCGGTGACCAGATCCTCAAGGGCGCCGCACTGAATGCAGTACAGATCGCCGAGCAACTTTAATTAAATTTATTCTGTGTAAAAGAAAAACTGAAAGATCTTTCTTTTTACATGTAATCAAAAATTAAAAAAGGTGGATATCCTATGATTAAGGATATCCTTATCTGTTCTTTTTTCACCTTCGTTTCCTTACAGCTGTCTTCTTCTGAAACCAACATACATGGCACCTACAGCTGCAAGCACCAGCACGGTTCCCACAATATCAGCACCCGAGAAGGATGAGCCACCGGATTCCTTATTCCGCGGGTTTTCCTTGGTCATCTCATAACCTTCCACATAATCACTACTGGATTCTGCTGATTCGGATGTTGGGTCCTGTGTAGATTCACCGTAACCCCCATCCAAAGTGCTGGTGGTCTGGTTTGAGGCTGAACCGGTGGTTGAAGCGTTCACTATCTGTGCACTGCCGACACCATCACTGCTGGAGGAGGTTGAAGAAGTAGATGATTTATCGGATGATCCAATTGCGGCTTCCAATTGCTCCTTGTATTTATCCATCGTTTCCTGGTCTACAACATTAGCACCTGGAACAGACATAATTCCATCTACATAATCATCCAGCAAAGGATTTCCGCAGGTATGATGACAACATGCAGCACCATTTTTAGCAACTGATTCTACATATTCACTAACAAGAGTTTTCTTTACTTCAGCAGATGGTTCCCAATAACCCTTTCGTATAGCTTCAATCATCCTTCCGGAGATTGACTGATAAGCTTCTGCATTGTTAGCATCGAACCACTCATTCATATCTTCATTAACATACATCTCATAGGTCTTCTTCCAGACACTATCATCTACGAGTTCGGGATTGGAAACTTCCCATCCCCACAGGTTGTCAACAAACTCGGCCATCATACGTCCTCCGGCATAACCGGATTCCTGCATGCCATTCATCCATTTAGGATTCCAATAGCGTGAACGCATATTTTTCATCAGGTATTCCTGCATACCCGCCATAGTTGCTGCATCCGGATCACGGGTGTCGGAGACGTACATTTCAGGAGTAGTACCTGAAACATGCCGTGTTGCAAGATTCAATGCACCGAAGTACTGGAAGAAGTCATCATTATCCAATGTATCATATAGGTTGGATGAATCCGAATGGATTGAAGCATCCACATTACGCAGGTTTGATGTGAGCAACTCAGAACTTTTGAAACCCCAGAGATCGTTTCCGTATACATAACCCATCTTCTCAAGGTATATCTCCGCAATCTGGCTTTCATCTTCCCAGGAACCACTTGCATCAATTGCATTACCAGTTCCTATTTCATAGGTACCATCCATTACCGCAAAGCAGCGCATTGTGGCAAGTTTGCGTGCAAGTTTATCTGCTTCCTCCTCAGCCATTTCCTTTGAAAACTGTGCATATAGTTCATCATAGATGGCAGATGTACTCTCATTCACATAGTTTGAATGGTTCCCTGCAGGTGCTTCATTTGCCATTGCAACAGCATGATCAAGCATCTTGATCTTGCCAGGGAAAGCGTCACGCATACCCGCAGTAGCATAGACAATATCAATTCTCGGTCTGCCGGGATAGTCACCATAAGAAGGCTGAAGTTCTTCTTCAGGTATCACTTCAAACTTATTCAGGTCAATTCTGCCGTTGGCGTCCCATCCCGGTTTTATACCAAGTAAGTAGAGGGCTTCTGCTTCCAGGGTGCCATGATCCCTTATGAATTCCACACCAAAACGCGAGAAGGACACTTTACGCGGATATTCACCATGTTTGTCATAATAATCCGTGAGCATCTGTTCTGCAAGGTATTTACCCAATCTCCATGTTGCTTCGGAAGGATATAACTGCGGATCCACTCCATAGAAATTCCTGCCTGTAGGTACTGCTGAAGGATTCATCACCGGATCTGTACCTGGGCCGGGTTCAATATAACCAGCCGAAAGTGCAGACATAACCCTGTCCATCTCGGCCGCAGATCCAATTAGCCTGTCCTTGTAGTCAATACCCCTTTCCAGATCACTGGAAACTGAAGCGTTAGTCCTATTGTACACAAGCATCTGGGAATCGTTCACACTGGTACCATTAGTTACCACTTCCCAGACCAGTTGATTTACCTTAGTATCATTTGAAGGAATGCCAAGAGGATATTCACTTTCTGGATAAAATGCTGCACTTACATTTTCTTCAAATTTGTTACCCAGCATGGCCCGAACCATACAGGAAAGCTCATCCTTTTCAGGATCTGTCATATTGGTAGACGGTACCTCTCCAAGAACATGCATACCATAAGGAATGTTTTCTCCCTCTACTTCTTCCACATATTCATGGAGTACATTCTTGATGAAATCCCCAAATTCAGTGGTATTATAATCGTAAAGTTCAGTAACATTCAGTCCCAAATCCACACTCAGGTTCAGATCAACTATCTCATCAATTATCTCAGCCTGGTAAGCCTGTTTTGTCTGTTCACTCATTTCCGGACCATAGTATGTTTGCATGAGCTGGGATAAATTGGCAATTTCACCATAAGTACCGGACCTAACAAGGGTAGGTGTCAGGTGATCGATGATCAGTGCATTGCCCCTGTACTCCGCTGTCAGGCCTTCCCCGACATTAGCAACTATATATGGGTAAATATTGGGTAGGTCCTGCAACAATATTGGTGCCCATTCTTCAGTCCTGTTGAGACCATATGTCTGCCCTGGAAACCATTCATGAGTACCGTGTGTTCCGAAATGAATTATAGCATCGGGATTCCACTCTTTGTTAAGCCAGAAGTAAAATCCAATGTACTGATGGGGAGGTGGTACAAGTGCACTGTGATAGAGAGTATCATCATTCTGCATCATTCCACGTGCAGGCTGCGGCATGAGCCAGACATTATCATATTGTACCGCCGGTATAACCAGATATTTACCGGTCTCATTTTCCCATATCATCAGGGATTTATTCTGTGGCAAGTCCTCTTCCCATGGAGCACCCCATTCTTCTATCACCTGATTCTGAAGATTTTGAGGAACTTCCTGTTCAAACCATTCATGATAGGTTTCCATAGGAATTAACTGCAGTCCCCATTCAGTCCTGTTTTCAACCATCTCATTCATTACTCCGGGTGCCCAGGAACCGGCGTTTATTCCCTGGGATTGTAATTGTTCAAGCAGGACTGAATTATTTTCAGGGATATTAGAAACCGTATAATTATTGGAATCCATTCTTTCGAGCAAAAGTCTCATGCTTATTATGGTATCAAGGTAACTGGCCCCGATATTATCCTTACCTGAAGGATAATTATAATAAATCACAGCAACTTTCTTGTCCTTATTTTCCTTGAGCTTGAGCTCAGCCCATTTAATGGAACGATTGCTAATCCAGTCAATCTGGGAATCAAGGGGAATATACTGGGTGCTGTCGGTGTCCGGGTCATATACAGCATTGCCTATCAATATATATTCAAAGATACCATCCACATTAGGTGCAATGGTCTTATACACCATCTGAGAATTGGGAATGCCCCTGTTAGCATCAGCAGGATCAGGATTTGTGGGAACATCGGCAACTATACCCCGCAGCACTGGCACATTAAGGGCTTTAAGTTGTTCTATTCCTTTCTCATTATCCCAATAATTCAACCTGAAACTTTTTAAAGATATTACAGATTGAACCAGAGGAGTGCCGTTCTCATTACAGTAATATTCGGTAATATTATTGAAGGTATCAAAGCCCACCAATACGTTGCAACCCTTGTTTTCAATATTCTCTATCAGGGCATTTACAACATCCAGTTGTTCCTTTGTGATGTCCGATCTATGAAACCACATTCCTATAGTGGGTTTTTCAGGATCATAACTATGGTTGCCTGCAGAAACATTGGAATACCATTGAATATATTCCCCGGTTGTCTCAAAGAAACGATTCTCTGATGCAGGATGATAAAGACCAACCTCAGGAATTACATCACCTTCATCAGAAATTGACCACCCTTCGGTCAGAAAATCCATTTCACCATATTCTCTTGAGGAATATATCAACAGGTTTTCAGCATTGATCCTGCCAGAGGAACTTTCGCCCATGTTAGCATAATAAAGGGCAATCGTGTCATTTTCTGAACCGTTGGATATATAATCAAAAAAGTCAGGCGCATTTGCTGAATTAATATCAAGCAGGGAAGAGCCATTACTATGTGCTTTAAGGAAAGTGCTGTTAAATTCATTGTTGTAACCTATCATGTCACAGAAAATAACATCCTGTGTGGAAAGGAAACCAGAATCAGAAGCATTGCTGAGCTCATCACTCATACCGTTTTGACCATAAGAAGGTATGTAGGTGAAGTTAATGAATTCCGCATAGGGATTGGTAAGACTTGCCTGTTCAATAGGTTTATTATGAGTGTAATAGACATAAGTGAAGTTCAGCTGTGGCCACTTATCCGTGATTTCCGGATGATTACCATAGTTCCTTGAAAGATGGAGTAACAGGTTTTCAGCACTCTTCAATCCGTTTCCTGAAGATTCCATGTTATTATAATAGTTGCATATAGGATCATTAACAGAACCATTTGATACATAATCAAAATATTCAGGTGTTAAACTAGATTTTACATCAAGCAAAGATGTACCATTTTTATATGGTCCATAAAAAGTATTGTTAAAATTCTCGTCATACATAATCATGTCACAGAATATAACATCCTGAGTCGATAGAAAACCTGAATCAGAAGCATTGCTAAGTTCATTACTCATCCCGCTATAATCAGATAGATAAGAGGGAATATAAGTAAAGTTTATAAATTCAGCATAAGGGTTGGTTCTGCTTGCCTTGGAAAGAGGGGTACTTGAAGAATCAGCTATGTAAGTAATATTGATCATGGGCCAGCTATCGGTGATCTCAGGGTGGTTGCCATAATCCCTTGAAAGATGTATCAACAGGTTTTCAGCACTTTTCCTTCCTGAATATGAAGAAATATCCATATTATTAAAATATGTGCAGATTTTATCTTCAGCCCATATTTCTTCCGTCCCGTTAGGTTTGTAATCAAAGTAAGAAGGAATATCGGATGACCGAATAGCTAACAAAGAAGTCCCATTGAGATGAGCTGCATATAATGTATCATTTAAAGGTTCCCAGCTAGGTTCCCACAACATATCACAGAAAATGACATCCTGAGTCAGCAGGAAATCATTTAAACCGTTGGTTGAAGCATTTTGAATCTCATCACTTACCGACCATCCATCATATGCAGGCACAAAAGTATAGTTTATCTGGTCAGAATAAGGATTGTCCAAAGAAGCGTTTTTCAAAATCGATTTTTGATCCTCAAGACCTATATATGTAATGTTAATCTGTTCATCTGCCGATACCGCCGGCATTGCCACTGCCAGCATAATCAATACACTTAAAACTAATATACTCATCTTTGCATGTTGCATATTATCGCCTCGATAGTATGCAGCACATCCCGACCCAAAAGCCCGCCAGCCGACAGGTCGGGATGGCACCACAATATTTTCAATTTAAATCTATCTACAATTCCCCTTTACATATAATCAATAAACTTGTTTTGATATAGCAAAAAAATAAAACGGGTCATCCTCCCGATTCGTTCTTTCCCTCGGGCACATAAACCACCCGGCCATCTGCCAGCTGGTAGGCCGTACCCAGCGCCTCACCTGTCCCGCCTCCGATCTGTTCGGTCATGTTCAGTACTTCGATTTCCTGTCCCTCTTTGGTAATAATCTTCATGTCTTCTTGCCCCGGATTCTTGACAATGGTTACATCATCCGTGGGAGACAGCAGTTCCGGCAGCTGGACGGACATCACCAGAGCCACCAGCAGGGCCACGGAGAAAACCATGGCTATATCGAATAGGTTGGCCACGCCTGTCAAGGGATTCTCTTCATCTCCTTCATAAAGCAAACCGCTTCGCCTGTATTTGCGTTTTCTCACGCTTCATCCTCCATACAATCCAGAAGATAGTTAATATCTGCCATATCCTGCCAGTACCATCTTTTACGTACCACGGTCAGGACATATCCGACGATTCCGGCAAACAGACCGAGTACCGTTGTCGCAAAAGCCACCATCAGATTATGTGCAAGTTGTAAGATGTTGCCTTCTGCAAGACCTATCAAAGCCGGACCGAGGGGGATAAGAGTTCCCATCAAACCCAACATCGGGGAAACCGTGGAAAGGATCTTGGTATACTCGAGGTTCTTGGTCATCCTGACTTCATACTCCTCGGAAAGCCAGTCGATAGATGTGGCAGCACTGCTGCCAAGATGGGCAGCAGCATCCCGGGCAAATGACATTACAAGGGAATTTTGCTTTAGTTCTCCCAGATGTGAAGCAGCAGAATCAAAATCGGAGGATTTCACGGAATCCTGCACCCTTTTCCCCACATCCTCAAGCTGAGTGACATTGCGATGTCTCTTTGAATACTCGGAAATGAATTCGCCGATCAGGGCCAGAGATGATACAACTGCTAACAAAAGCAGTATAATAACAGGATACAATAGTGACGAAGAAACTGTATACATTATCTGGAATAAAGAAGAATCTATTGCCATTTTTTATTATCACTCCTTAAATTAATGCTGGGTTTTGATACGATTAAGTGCAAAACCCATCGAGATAAGAATTGCAAAGCCGATGAATGGAATAATATCAAAATCCGGACCGCTGAAATCAGGCAGACCCATCTGTTTTGCGTGCATGTAGGCAGGGGCAATTACTGCACCCATCAGATAGAACAGGCCCAAGAACGTCATGGCATTGCCAAGGGTTGTTGGATCCTTTTTAAGCCTCCTGACAACCAGGGAAGAAGAAATGATGGAAGCAAAAAAGATGACACCGACCCCAAGTCCCAGAAGCGCACTGCTGATCTCAACGGTATTGGAAAGCAGCATGATTGACATAAAAAGGGCAGCAAGGCATACCGGACAGGGCAGGGAGATCACAAGGAAAGTCTTATGGGATACATCCACCCCGCAATTCCACTTTTTAGAAGTGTATATACCCACACCCAGAAGCAAAAGAGCCATGACAACGTGCAGCCCCATCCCAATCTGGGAAGCATTCAGCAGATAGGATATATCGATATAATTCAGAATTATACCTATAATAATGGATAACACAAAATACATCCCTGCAATGCCAAGCAACTGCCTGCGATCGATCGTCGAACATCCACATCCCAATCCGGCCTTAACTGCAAATACGGCTATTGCCAGAAGGATCCCTACAACCGTTAAATATACTGCACTCATTGATATACAACCACCATTATGTCGGACAAATGAAACTTACTCCAAGTTTCTATTATACCGTGTACAACCCAATAATTAATTCACCTGACCTGTTTACAAATCAAATACACTTGCTATATCGAATATATCCATATCATATAAAGGAAAGTTTTAGAATAACATGTGTAACCCATTTGGGTAACATAGATTGGAAAAAGAAACTGGTCTTGAGGCAATTAATATAAAAATGGATTATCAAGGACGTATTGAAACAGAAATCCCAACAATATGTCCAAAAGACTAATATACAACACAATATCAAATGCAGCGTCTAATGAAAGAACTCATATGCCCTAAATGTGGCAATCCTACTCACAATCTTTATGAAAATGTGTGCAAGAACTGTTTTTTAAAGCAGTTTAAACTTGCCGAATTAGACCCGGTCATAAGCACCCAGATCTGTGCCAGATGTGGCTCCAAGTACGAAAGGGGGCAGTGGACAGATACAAAACACGATACAAATACAGTACTTGAGAAAGTTGAAAGCGAACTGTTGCTTCATGAAAATGCAGACATAATTGAACTTGGATTTGAACCTCAAAAACTGACTCCCTACCAGTATATTGTTAATATTTACATTCAGGCAGAAATCTACGGCATGCCTCTGGAAGAAAAACTTACAACTGAGGTCCGTGTCCAGCGCAGTGTCTGTGATGCATGCAGCAGGATAGCTGCCGGTTACTATGAAGGAATCATCCAGCTTAGGGCAAGTAACAGGAATCCTACAGATGAAGAAAAGAAAAAATGTGACCACCTGGTCCGCGATACCCTGAGCAGGATGGAGAAAAAAGGGGACAGACTGGCTTTTATTTCAAACATGTCTTCATCAAAGGAAGGGACAGATTACTATATTGGCTCATCCGGAGCCTGCAGGCAGATCTGTAAAATTATAACATCCAAACTTGGAGGAGAACATCAGGAATCCCCGTCCCTGTTCAGCCAGCGAGATGGTAAGGAGCTCTATCGAGTATCATATGCCGTACGCCTGCCAAAATATGTTCCCGGAAATATTCTCTATTTTAATAATCAGGTATTGCAAATAAAAAATTGTGATAAAAAAGCCAAATGTATAGACCTGCAAACCGGCAAGAAAGTTATTGCATCCATAGAAGATATCGAAAAGGCCGAATTCCTGGGTGTATACAATGATTCAATACTGGCTGTGCTGGTGGCAATTGAAGACAATGCCATAATGGTCCTTGATCCCACAAACTACCAGACAGTGACCCTCAAAAAACCCTTTTTCCTGACTGCCAGAGAGGGAGAGGAAATTCCGGTACTTAAAACCGAATATGGAATAATACCCATCCCCGAAGAGATAGAAGCATGAAAAATATCCTGATAATCGGGTACAGCAGCAGGAATATTGCCTGTTCTGCCATGGATGCAGGATATAATGTATATGCAATTGATGCTTTTTGTGACCGGGATCTGGAATATAATACCTGCAAATGCCATGCTTTGATGGAAGAAGACATCCATAAAGTGGATCGGGAAGAAATTGTCCGGATAATGGATAATTTCGAAACGGATTTTGACGGAGTAGTCCTGGGTTCGGGGTTTGAAAATCTTGAGAGGGAAATCTTTGACTGCCCAGTCCTGAATAATTCTGTGAGACAAATGAGAACTGTATCGGATAAAAAATGTTTTGCAGAAGAATTACAAAAACTTGGGATCCCCCATCCTGAAACCCACGTAGCTACTAATCCGCCTCAAATAAACACCCCTATGATACTCAAACCAGCAATCGGGGGCGGAGGAATTTTCAATAAAATAGTAACCAGTGCAGATGAACTGGAATATCAGATTGACAATATATGCAAAGCCGGAAATTTCAAACCGGATGAACTTATTCTGCAGGAATTCGTACACGGCACTGCAGCAAGTGTTTCCATGATAAGTGATGGAAAACAGGCTACTACAATTGCTGTTAATGAGCAACTTATTGGAATTGCCTGGCTTACTAACATGCCGTTTGCCTATTGTGGAAATATCACTCCCATGCAGACAGCCCATGAAAAGGAAATGATTGAAATCTGCAAAAAATTATGTAAACACTTCGAACTGAAAGGCTCCAATGGAATGGATTTCATAATTACAGAGAAGGGGCCATTGATACTGGAAATAAATGCCAGGTTCCAGGGAAGCCTGGATAGTGTGGAAATTGCAACAGGAATCAATCTGTTTCAGGCTCATGTAGATGCATTTAAGGGGATGTTGCCAGAAAAACCGAAATACCAGCGGTGGGGTGGGAGAACTATACTGTATGCTTCTGAAAAACCGGTTACTGTCCGCAAACAAATATCTGAAGTCTTTGGAAGGGGGCGTTTTGCAGACATCCCGAAATCCGGATATGAGGCATTCCCGGATGAGCCGGTTGTTTCTATACTGGCAGAGGGTAATTCCAGAAGCGATGTAATTGGATATATGAAAGAACAGGCGAAAATGCTGCATAAGATAATGTAATGCAACCCCATAACTATAAATAGCATGAAAGGTAGAAAGCGTAAACTCTACTTATTACTAATTCCTTTCCATGAGGCGATCAATTGATAGATTTAAATGACCCTGTAGTACGAGGATACCTGATACAGCTGCTTGGAGAAGAAGGAATCACAATGATTGAGAATATGCCCGAAGGTGAAGTCACCGACGAGGAAATAGCAGAAGCTACGGGTGTGTTATTGAATATTGTTCGAAGAAACCTATTCATAATGAACGAGAATAAACTTGCTGTATGTCGCCGGGAAAGGGATTCAAGCAGCGGCTGGTTGACATACCTCTGGCAACTTGACATGGATGACATAGATACCCAGCTGACAAAAGAGAAGAAAAAACTCGTTAAGAACCTTCAGGCACGTCTGGATTTTGAAGAGGATAACGTATTTTATGTCTGCCCGGAAGGATGCATAAGGATTCTGTTCAACAATGCAGCTGAGTGCCATTTTCTTTGTCCGGTATGTGGTGAAGACCTGACCTTCCAGGAAAATACGGAAATGGTTGAGACACTAAAAGAAAGACTTACTGCCCTGCAGGAAAGTTGAGCAATGATCTCTTACAGGGATGCAATACTGCTACTCAAAAACGAAGGGTGTTCTGAAAAAGTAATCCAGCACTGCATTGAAGTATCAAGGGCATCCGAAGAGATTGCAGAAAGGCTTCAAAGAAGGGGCTACGATGTTGATATAGAACTCGTCAGAATCGGCGGGCTTTTACATGATATCGGAAGAGGTACCACACACGGCATTATGCATGCAGATGCTGGTAGCCGGCGTGCTACTGAACTGGGCCTTGACGAAAAACTAATAGATATTATAAGGAACCATATTGGTGCAGGTATCCCTAAAGATGAAGCAAAAGAAATGGGACTTCCACCACAGGATTATATGCCCCTCTCCATGGAAGAGAAAATAGTTGCTCATGCGGATAACCTTGTGAAAGGAACAAAACGCATATCCACAGAGGAGCGCATCAACCTTATGAAGAAAAAAGGTATCGGGAAAAAGGCCATCGAAAGAGTTCGTGCCCTTGCAGAAGAACTTGGAATTTGGCAACTTTAAATTTTATGGGATGCAGGAAAGCAATGATCTTATCTGGAAACTCTGCAACACTTTCTCCTGATCATAACTAAATCCATAAGAGAAGATATCTCTTTTGCCCTCTCAAACCTTTCACCTGGCATCTTTGCAAGCACAGTTTTTAGTTTAGCATTCCCAACATCAATACCCATACCCAGTATAAATTCAACGCCATATCTTGACGTAGTGTCACCAACAGAAAGAACACTATCCAGTGTATCATGATCCATAAGACATATAGATTTCAGTCCCACTTCAGAAGCTTCCTTAACCAGTCCGTCAGGTGAAAGTGTACCCCTCGGAATAGAAAGAATGTGTATGCATGTCAATAATCTTATTTTGCCCCTTATAGAATCAAATATACCCGGACCTCAGATAAACTCATAATCCATATATAATTTATGCCAGAATTGTATATATAAGACGTTTAATATATACTTAATATTCATTGGCTTTGTAGAAATACTCATGAGAATACAAATGTAACCACATAGTATAGATTTTCTACAAAGCCAATTTTTTAGAAACTCATAAATAGTGTTTAAACCGAATTATACTGCTGCATAAGGGAAATACAACGAAGGTATTTGATTATGGCAATGTCGAAAAAAGATATAGACAGAAAAAAAGGTGCAAAGAGAGAAAAACTGGCAAAACTGGAAGAATTAGCAGCCAGCGGCAACAAAGATGCCAAAAAGAAACTTGCCAAGGAAAAAAGGAAAGGAAAATAACTTCCTTTCACTTTTTTGACGTATGATTATTAATTTACAATCCATCCTTCAAAGAGTTTGCCGCCGTGCTTATACTCCCGAGCCCGGAAGTATATTGCGTTATACGTAGAGCTTATATGACTTCTTTTTTTGTTGCTCCTTTATTCATTGCCCCTATTACAAGGCCCTGTACCCCATTGATCGCACCGGCAGCGGCACCAAGGGACCTTGCAATGAGAAATTTGTATTTCATCGGGACGCTGCCATCTGAAAGTGCTGTCTGACGGGTGTTCTCCAGCAGAGCGAAGAATTCCGGGTCTGCACTTTTTTATTACTTCAAGTGGTTTTTCGGAAATTTTGTAGATATCTCCATAGTATTCACATGTAGTTTCACTTATGCTACCTGACTCATCCTTGCTGTTGGATTCGAATATTTTTACGTAAAGACTTCAGTATCACAATACCGGCATAGCTTTGAGTTTGCAGAAATCATTCACCTATAAGCTTTCGTGTAATCTCTGCCACATGCCGACCCTGGAAACGTGCAATTCCAAGCTCATTCTCGCTCGGATGCCTAGTATCAGGCCCGTTGCCCGCAATAGTTGAAGCTCCATAAGGACTGCCACCTGATATTTCATCAAGGGTTGTTTGTCTTACCTCTGAATAAGGAACACCCACAATCACCATCCCGTGATGCAGTAAAGTTGTGTGGAAGCTGAGTATGGTCGATTCCTGACCCCCATGCTGGGTAGCACTGGATGTGAAGACACTGCCAACTTTACCGATAAGTGCACCTTGCGCCCAGATACTGCCAGTGCTGTCAAGGAATGTTCGCATCTGGGCAGTCATCATCCCATAGCGAGTCGGAGTCCCGAAGATGATAGCATCAGCTTCCACAAGATTGTCTATACTTACAACAGGTATATGCCCGAAACTCTTTTTGGACACTAACGCCCCCATTTTCTCCAGAATCTCAGGACTAAGAGTCTCCGCTACCTGATAAATTCCGACTTCCGCACCTTCTACTTCCCGGGCACCCTCGGCAATTGCTTCCGCAATCCTGTAAACGTGCCCGTAGAGACTGTAAAATACAATGTTTATTTTCATTGTCCCCACTACCTTGGCTTCTATTTCCATAACAATATGTAACCTATGGTAGATTCATTTTAAATGACAAATAAGTTTTGGTTCTGTTAATATTTTCATAAGAGAACAAATGTAACCACTGATTTCACAGAGGAAATTTTAAGTGTTTTCTCCTTTCCTTATTCCATGAAGCCACAATTTTCCTGTATTTTGCCACAATCAGTCCTCCTATATACCAAACACTCAATACAATACAACAATGAATGAGGGGGTCTGTAGAAAACCTTCCCTTTAAATTCCACTAGTACATTATCATTTTTATAAGAAGTCCCCAATGTGATTGTGGCTATAAAAAGCACAATGGAGATGAATGTGTTTTGTTACAGATTGAGAACTGGAACTCCCATTAAATCTGTGACTTTATGGTATGCGGTCGAGAAATGAGAAATGAATTTGCTGAAGACATCTATCATTACAGAAAGCTGGTAGAGACGATGTTTTCTGTTTTAAAAAGGAGATATGGGGAAGAACTGAAGGCAACAAAATACAGAAATCAGGTGAAAGTGGTCAAGTTCAAATTATTAAGTTATAATAGAGACAGGACAACTTCTATTTCAGTAATTATTCAAATGAGGAATTATACTTTTTTAATATCTTCGACCATCAGGTCATAATCATCAAAGCCTTTTTCCACGACTACAATTACACAAATCAGGACACCCAGCACAGTAGTTACAAAAATCGCTACCATTATGGTTATCTGGTATTTGATAGCCAGTATGGGATCCACTCCCCCCAATATCTGACCGGTCATCATGCCCGGCAGGAATACTATACCCATAGTTGCCATGTTGGCAAGAGTTGGTTTGAGAGAAGATAGCATACTCCTTTGCATGTAGGGAAACAAAGCTTCTTTCCTGGATGCACCAACACAAAGCCTGTACAGGTAACGTTGCTCATTGTTCTTTACATCTTGATAAAAATCGTTCAATGCAACAATATTTGCACGCAATGAGTTGCCCATAAGCATACCTGCAATGGGTATGAGGTAGCGAGCCTCAAAGATATCATCAAGTTTTATGATAAAACCGGTAAAATAAAACAGAACCAGTATGTTTGCAATGGAAAAAAGGATTAACATTGTGGGAAGAAAAGGTCCTGTCTTGAAATCCGTTCCTTCGAGTATGGTATATGTTGCAAAGAACAGCATTACAAATACCCATAAAACGTTAATAAGCGGGTTATTAATATCAAAAACTACGGTAAGCAGAAGCCCTGTCAGGAATAACTGGAAAGACATCCGCGATACGATAATGACACTTTTCTTTATGATACCCAATTTGAAATAATAACTTACCATAAAGGGAAGAATAAGCAACAAGGCGCAGAATATAAATCCGGAGGGTCCAATATTTTGAATTAAGTTAATTTCTGCCATCTATGCACCTCATTTGTTTGGAATATCCACAACACGCAAACCTTCTCTTTCCCACTGGGGATCGTGTGAAATGACAACTACCGTTAATGAAGGGTCATTGACAAAATAGTCAACCACCTTTGATTTTAATGAAGAATCGAGGGAAGAAGTGGGTTCATCAAGCAAAAATACATTTCTTTCCAGAAGTAGAGACAAAATGAGTATAATACGTTGTTTTTCCCCTCCAGAGAGAGATTTGAATTCTTTTTTGAGAATGGAATCATCAAGTTCAAACCATTCAAGCAATCTTTGGATTTTTTCAAAATCCGGAGTAAACCCAACGGCATTATAGGAGAATATAGTGTCAAAGAACTCATTTACACTATCTCTTCCAACATCAACATCCTGGGGAACATAGGCTATTTTTGTACGCACAACAGAAACAGAATTACCATTAACCGGCAAATCCTTAAAATAAACATCCCCCTTTGAAGGGCGCATCAATCCCAGCAAACACAAAAAAAGGGTGGATTTACCGGTCCCGGATTTCCCCCGGATTAGAACTTTTTCACCTTCTTTAATTATAAGGTTGAAATTCTCCAGAACCTTCTGATGCGAATGAATAATGCTAAGGTCCCTGTATTCGATAATATTTTTATCCATATACACCAACACATTCCCATATAGTAGAAAGTAGAAACGTAAACACCATATTTATGGTTTGTTGCACATAAAATATATATTCATGATCGGCATATACATAATCAACCACAAATAAGTAATTGGCTCTGTATATGCTTATTCTTGAGTGTGTTGAAAAAACATACAACTTGCACATTACCAATTTCTATCCAGTATGGCATGTAGCCAATTCAAATTTCATGTGAAGGAAGTATCTTATTAAAATAAATAGTTCCTTGCCAGAAGGTAAACAGAAGCGGATAAAAATCCACTTCTGCCTCCCTGGCCTTTTGATATGACCAATAGAAACCCGGGTCCATTAGCCGATTAGGGGGAAAATATTTTACATCAGTCCTGAAAACCAGAAATAGAACCGCTGCATTGTCCCCGTTTTTCTTTGCCAGTATAAGTTCATCAAGGTGACGTTTGCCCCTTATTGTAGGAGCATCGGGAAAAAGGGCTACTTCATCCCTAACAAGGGTACACCCTTTAATCTCTACCCAGATACGTTTGTCCCCTTTGAAAACAAGAAAATCCAGTCTGCTGTCACCAAGTTTTTGCTCAGGCAAAATTGAATCCACCCGTCCCAGCGGACTAATGTCAGGACACGATAATACCCACTCAGCAATCTTGCGATGATATGCAGAATTTACAAGTATCCATTCAGCATCCTTTTTTGCAGCAATGAGGTCCCATTTTGTTTTACGATGGGGATTTGTCGCCTTTTTCAGTAGTAACCCGTTTCCCCTGTAAAGCAGATCAACCAGCCTTCCGGGGTCATGAACATGGACAGCCACATTTTGCTTACCAGATGACAGAATATCTACAATCGCAACAAATCGGTTGGGACGGCTAATGAAGACGGCTTCAGCATCCCATCCAATATGCATTACCCGTTTTTCTGATTCAGCCATATACATACCAATAATCTGACATCCTTTTAATCATGAGCCAGCAGTCCACCGAGAACTGCTCCAATAATACCAATTATGCCGGTATGCAACATAATCAGGACGAACATGCCTGCACCCAGTCCTGTAACAATTGCCATCAAACCCGGTATATTGTGAAAAAGGGAACCCACAAAGCCTGCCAGAATAAAACCGGGAATCACCATCAATATGAACATTAATGTGCCTACTAAGAAGCCATCCCGTGCAGAAC
>NZ_MAFX01000018.1:0-32126 GCF_001683555.1 Methanohalophilus sp. DAL1
CATAACATGTTTTTGACGTATAACTTTCATCAATTTTAACTACTTGTTTACCTATAAGTTCTGCTTTATAGGTGAGAAATTCGATGAAACGTGATAAATAACCATTATTTTGTGTAGAGCGGTTCAATGATCTTGATTTTGATTTACCCATATTTTTAACGCTAAGTTTGCCTACAATAATTGTATTGGCTTTTGTGTTTTCTAACATTTTTTTGGTGGTTTTGTGTTGCCAATCTTTTATCTGATTGTTCTTCTTACTTACCATAGTACTAATAGTTTTGTTTAATCTATGCCATTTTTTACTGTATTTTTTGCAATGGTCACGTCTTGATTGAACTGCACTGATTTTAGAATCCCAATATAAATCATATCGTGGATTGTTTATTTCAAAAAATTTCCCTTTATCGTTTATCGCAGTAATCGTTTTGGTAATCCCTAAATCAATGGCTTGAAAATGATTATTTTGAACATAAGGCACATTGATTTCAGGTTCATACGTAATAGTAACAAAGAAATATCCATTACCCTTTTTATCTTCATTGAATATTTCGATTTGTTTAATCTTCAAATTTGATATATCATGTTCAATATCAATTATCAAATCTGCATTATTGATTTTATGTGAAAATCTAATTGTATTTCCAACTACTTTGAAACCACTCTGATTATATGTTATTGTAAAAAAGTATTTACGACTTCTAAATTTTGGTGGTCTTGCTTTTTTATCTCCATTTTTGTGAATTCCAAAAAACAATTTATAATTGGCATCTAATTTACGCAAAACCATCTGACATGTTTTAGAATAAAGAATATTTATATCAGGATTTCCTTCTTTAATTTGTGGTAAATCATTCTGCTGTTTTGTATATGAAATGGATTTTTTATCATTTTTCCATGTGTCTTTTCTTTCAGATAATGCAATATTATAAAGATATGTACATGCATTGGATAACTCCCAAAGCATATCTTTTTGTAATTCAGTTGGATGAACTTTGTATTTCTTTGTTAATTGCATTATTTCCCCTGATTATCAACATATCTTTTCAAAACATCCAGCGTAACCTGTCCTGTCGTAGCCAAGAAATATGATCTTGACCAGAATGCATCTTTCCCCAACTTCTCTTTTACTTCTGGAAATTTCCTTCTAATCTCTCTTGATGAAATTGTTTTGATCGCATTGATATATTTGGGTATGTCCAATGTTTGTTTTGATTTGAATATCATATGAAAATGGTCTTTATCGCACTCAATGTTAAGAACATCCACTTCAAAGTATGCACTTACATTGTATATAGTTTTTTCAAACAATCAACTACGAGAGGATTCACCAAAGCATCTCTTCTATATTTTACACATTGTACAAAATGATATTGCAGTGAATAAACAGAATGACTACCTGTATCCAGTTTATAGTTATATATAAGCACAACTATAGATAGTTTATGCAATTATATTATTATAGCACGGCTTTCATCCCCCACCTTACAGAGGGGGACTTCCCGCCTGTTGAGTTAAATTTTCGCAAAACATGACAGGGGATGAAGCCAGAAGTGACTTCATCTATAAATCTTTTCATAGGCAAGTTTTCCTGAAAAAGGCAACCTGAACTTTGCACCCCTCCATGCCATAATTACAAGAATAAGTGTCAGGAAGAGGGAAAAGAATCCTGCAAATTCAGCAAGTATCCAGCCTACATAGGGAATCCAGCCAATAAGGTAGATACCTATAGAAAGAGGTAAAAAGGTCAGTATAGACTGCAATGCATGGAATTGTACAAACCTGTTCTCCCTTTCTATGAGAAGGAAGATAAGACCTGTGATCCAGAAACCCACATAGCAAAGCACGGCTTCAACATTTTCATCCAATCCGGTAACTGTTGAATAACCAAGACGACTCATCAAATCACCTCATTTCAATACAGCCCTGTGGGCATTTTTCCACGCACTTACCACAGGATATACATTTTTCCTGATCGATCTCTGCAAGGAATTTGGTTACATGTACTGCATCCACAGGACATGCCTTCTCACAAAGTTTGCAACCAATGCAACCGTTTTCACATACCGCTTTTACAGTCTTTCCTTTGTCATGGGACATGCAAACTACATGTACCTTTTCTGATTCCTTTGCAAATACAAGGATATCGTTGGGACAGGATTCAATACAAAGACCACAGCTTGTACACAAATTCTTGTTAATTTTGGGCAAACGTTCATCACCAATATAGATAGCATCGAATGGACAAGCCCGTACACAGGTTCCACGGCCCATACATCCGTAGTTGCAACCTTTTTCACCTTCAGAAAGCATCATTACGGCTTTACAATCTTCAATACCCTCATAATTGAATCGGTCCACACAATGTACACCGCCATTGCATCTAACATAAGGGAATTCAGCTTCACCTTCGGAGACTTCCTGACCCAGAATACCTCCTATTTCCTTTGCTACATCAAAACCGCCAACCGGACATCCGGTAAGTGGGGCATTGTCTTCCACCACATGTTCAGCAAAGTCAGCACATCCGGCATAACCACATGCACCACAATTTACACCTGGCAAAATTTCATTTACTTCTTCTACAAGAGGGTTTACATCCACTTTGAATTTCTTGGAAGCAACAATCAACATAACACCGATTGCAAGGGCAAGGCCTCCAAGAGTAGCCATTGACTGGATAAGCAGGGTTGGCATGCTCATAAGGGTATCACCTTGAAGTAATTAACAAAAGCCATTGAAAGCATTGCAGCAATCAGGAATGCCTGGGGAAGGCCCCTCATTGCAGAAGGAACTGGCAGGATGGTGGTTTTTTCCCTAATACTTGACATCATTACCATGACGATTGTATAACCCAGACCTGCCGATATACCAAATACAAGACTCTGCAGGAATGAATATTCATTCATAACGTTCAGCAAAACCACACCTAGCACGGCACAGTTAGTGGTAATAAGGGGAAGGTAGATACCAAGCGACCTGTAAAGGGAAGGAATATTTTTCCGCACTACGAATTCTACAAGCTGCACAAGAGCAGCAATTACCACAATGAAACTGATAAGTCTCAAAAACTGAAGATCCAGTGGAATGAGGACGAAGGTATAAATTACATATGAAACAATCGAAGCCATTGTCATTACAAAAATAACAGCGCCGGACATACCTGCTGCACTCTTGGTATCTTTGGTTACACCAAGGAATGAACACAGTCCAAGAAACTGTATTATAAGGAAGTTCTTTATGAAAAGACCTTCCATGAAAATGGCAAATAAAGCTTTTTCTACCATTTTATTCACCTCTTGCAAGTTTTTTTGCACGCCTGTGATTGATAATAGCCATAAGGATACCTATTGTAAGGAAAGCTCCCGGAGGCAATATCATATAAGAAGCTGGAGACATCATTGGAATGCTCACTATCATCTGGCCAAACACTACAATCTGACCTGTACCCAGAAGTTCACGGATACCACCTATTGTAACCAGAGCCAGCAGGAATCCTGCAGAAATTCCCAATGCATCTATCAGGGAATAAAACATGTTATTCTTATTAGCATAAGCCTCTGCACGTCCAATAATTATACAATTTACTACAATCAAGGGAATAAAAACACCCAGTGCTGCGTATAAAGGAGGTGTATAGGCCTCCATAACCATATCCACGATGGACACAAATGTAGCAATAATGAGGATAAATATTGGAAGTCTTACAGTGGATGGAATATAATTTCTCAAAGCAGAAACCATTAGGTTTGCTCCAACCAATACAAAAGCTGTACCAGCAGACATTCCTATCGCATTATCAACCGATGTAGTTACCGCCAGAGCAGGACATAAACCCAGTACAAGGGCAAATATGGGATTGTCTTTTGTAATTCCACGAATGAATTCGTTGAATGCTTTACTCATAAAATCACCTGTTTTACGTTTCTTGCTCCTCTATTTCATCGATCTTTGCGTTTAATCCGTCCACTACAGCCTGGGAGGATATCGTAGCACCGGTTATGGCGTCAATTGAACCGCCGGCACTAGAGATCTGAAGGTCACCTATGGGGAGTTGACGGAACTGGCCCTTAAAATCCTCTTCCGTAATTTTAGAACCAAGACCCGGGGTTTCAGAATGCTTCATTACTTCCATTCCTGTAACTTTATTGAAAGAAGCATCTACCCCACCGGCCAATTGAATCACATCCTGAGCACCGGATTGAGTCGTGAAGAAAGCATAACCTACCACATTACCCGATGAATCCAGTGCTTTGTAATAAAGAATCTTGCGATCTCCGTCTTCATTTACCTCATTACCATACACTGGCTCAAAATCAGAAGCAGAAGGGACTACCTGGGACAGGGCTTCTTTTTTGGCTTCTTTTTCATTTTTCTCAAGCTGCTCCTGCGTAGGTACATAAGTCAGGCCTAGCAGTAGAGCTGCAACCAAACTAACAAGAACCAGCTTTCCTATGATTACTGCAATGTCTTTACGGGACTCAGTCATCAATTTTCACCCCCAGTTTTTCAAGGGGTATTTTATTCATCATTAAGCGGTATTTACGCTGAAGAAAGGATTCTTCCCCGAATGAGCGAGGCAAAGTGTTATTATCAATAAATGATGCTACACAGTTTGCCAGGAATATACCATAGAAAACCGCAAATACATAGTTTGCAAAGTGACCATATATCACAGTCAACAGACCACAGAGAATACCATAAATTATTCTTCCGTTCTTTGTCACGGGAGATGAAGGAGAATCAGTTGCAAGGAATAACACACCAAATATAAATGCACCAGTTACCACATGACCGATCTTATCCCCAATCAACAGGGCAAGCACAAGGGTTGTCAACGCATAAAAAAGCGGGATCTTCCATTCTACATATCTTTTAAAAATCAAATATAATCCGCCAACTAAAGCAATCGGGGATACACCGACAAGCATACCTGCTCCATTTTCCAGAAACAGATCGGATATGCCACCCAATTCGGGGAAAGATACAGGATACATAGCAGACCAGTAAGCCAGTTGCAGGAAAACCCAGGCAGCAAGCACAGGATTGAAAATGTATGAACCTATATCGCCAAAGGCGTGTTTTCCGATAGCCACTGCAAAAAAGGCGCCTACTATCGGAATCCATATAGGAGCTTCACCTGGCACCAGCAGGGCAACCATTAGCCCGATCAATGGGGCATGGCCATTAGCTACTGTAACTTCCTTTTTGAAGGCTTTCTGTATTACCACTTCCGTAACTACCGCCATACCAATTCCTGCAAGAATAAGGGCAAGGGCATATAGTCCGAAAAAGTAAACTGATACAAGACTTACCGGCAGAAGGGTCAAAAATTTAATCCAGGTTATTTTTCTGAATGTAGTGTCTTGCTTGATATGAGGGGGAGCTGATATTGTAAGAGTCATGTTATTCACTTCCGCATGCACATCCTAATTTAAGATTCGATGATTCCTTTTCAAACATATCTTCATATGCTTTTGCAATCGCTTCCTTGGAATATTGCAGCAACTGCATTATGTGTATTTTGCTGGGACAGACCGAGGAACATCTACCACATTCTATACAATTTTCCACATGCATCTGCTTGCATTCATCAAAACGACCCTGATTTGCAAGAGCTGCTATCCTGTTTGGGATCAGGTCGACGGGGCATACATCGACACAACGGGCACAATGGATACATTCCTTTGAAATATCCTTTAGTACTTCATCTTTACCCTGAACTATAATAGAGGTAGTCATTTTGGTAACCGGGACCTCTTCCTCATACTGTGCCACTCCTGTGATTACGCCATTTGAAATCAGTTTCGCAGGTTCACCACTATAACCACCACAGGCTTCGATGACATCTCTGAAAGTAGTACCTATTTTTACCAGTAGATGTTGAGGATTATTCACCTGACCGGATACAGTAACCACCGTTTCTATATATGGCATTCCGGTATTGACCAGGTCATGAATGGCTTTTGTGGATTTCACTCCACATATAGCAACCCCTGCGCTGGCCGGTGTGCAACGGAAAGGTACTTTCCTGCCTGTCACATTATAAGTGAAATATTCAAAAATATTTTTGCCGTATATCTTGTCCTGTGAAACTACGATAATATCAGTATTCTGGTCATTGAAATAATAATCAACCCTTCTTTTACCGATAAGAGGGGACACCATTATAGTTTTACCTTCATAATCCAGCCCATCAAAGGCATCGATTGAATCCTTATCATCATTTCTCAAAACAATGACCCCCCGGCTGGCACCGGCAGCTTTCATCAACAATCGGAGCGAATCAAGCATCTGTGATGCGTATTCCAGAGGAGTTTCATAATTATGACCAACCCATTCCGATGCGGTGGCATTGATCAAGACTGTATCTATATCACAATCCGGAGGATTCAATACCAGGTGTGTGGGAGTACCGTAATTTTCCACGATACCTGCCTCTTTGATAGCCGAGATTAATTGTTTCTTACCGGAATCTTTGAAGGGAGTGAAATCTTCACATTCTGTTTCTTCTATGGGCTGTATAACTACGCTGTTTATCCTGTTGCCGGATGGATGTGAACTTTCCTCAACTGAAACCACTTCCCCGCAGACGCTGGAATGGATTGCAGCACATTTATCAGAAGGGCACTCACCGATCTTCTGGCCAACCTTAACAACTTCCCCTTTACTTACAAGAGGTTCACAAATCTCCCCTTCGTGTTGCTTGAGAGGAATAATCATTTTTTCAGGGATTGTTTCCATTACATTAATTTCTGCCATTTGGTACCAGCTCCTTAGAATGCAGGTTCCCTTTCTACCTCAGGTGGTTTTGTCCCGGGTATTGTAATATCTATGGTCTTTGCGGAGAAATTGGTAGGGGGATTGGTTTCTGCGGGATCACTGTCATATCCAAGAGCCGCCCAGTCAATTACAGGCTGCACTTCATGACAGGTCAGGCAATCCGGCCTTTCCTCAAAGTGGACTTGCTGAAGGGTTTCCGAAGCAGAGACCCCATGACAGTCGTCACACATAAGGGGCTCTGCCATTCCGGTTTCAGACCCTGCAATGTTGTGTCCCAGCTTATAGTGAAGATCAACCTGCCTCAGGACAGCATTCGGATAATCCGGTGTACCGTCACTGTCACCATCATAAGCCTGCATTTCTTCAGAAGTTACCGTCCCATCACCATTTGAATCAGCTGCCTTTACCTCAGGTGTCGGTATCGGATCTCCTTTAGAAGCACTAGTATTAGGATTGTTAATGACCTCAGGATCCTGGCCTGCGTCCCACCAGCTGCCTGTCACTACATTGAAAGGAGCAAGTTTTACATCACTGTCATTCTTGCTGTCGGGTACCTTGACCTCACTTTCCTGCACATCATCGGACCAGGCAAGTTGTGGAGCAAAGTCTTCCATTCTGTAAGAATCCACACGTTCGCCCGAAGACCAGTTAAAAGACTTAAGGGGAGTTGTCCCGGGCAATTCACCCCCGGGCAGGGCCGGGATATGACACGACTGGCATTCCAGGAATTCCAGGTGTGCATCTGCAATTGGGCCGTGGGAGATTCCCTCATGACAATCTGCATCCTCACAGCTCTTCATGGTCACCGATTCACCATGCACCGACTCCTCTTGTCCACTGCTAATCTGATTATCTTCGGTTTCCGATTCAGGTATTTCACTACCGGCAATGATGTGCTCCTTTGCAGTGTGACATTCCACACAATTGACTTCAGCGTGAACATCATATTCTTCATAATCCTCTGAAGCCCACATCACAGCAGTTGTCGGTACATTCATCTCATGACAGCTGTCTATGCATGAAGTCTTGGTAGGAGCTGCGTTCACAGCATCATGGAAAGCTACAAGCATTGGCAGAGGTGTTACCACATCCAGAGTATAAGTGGCCACATGTAAAGGGTCCTGCTGGACCACAGGAATGGCGTCTTCCATAGCAGCATCGTTAGCAGCGGAGAAATTACCTGATTCAAAAGCCATTGCTCTCTTTTCAGCATCATATAAGCCATATTGTTCATGGCAGCTCATACAATCGATATCAACACCATATTCTTCCAGTTCACCCCCGCCCGGATGATAGCGACCATATTCTTTGACCCACTGTGTTTCTCCCTGTACATCAACATTATAATTGGTTAGGGGTTCCCACTGGGCGATGTCCCTCTGTACATGAGAGGATTCGGCAACTTCTTCATACACACCCATATGACAGCCACCACAACTTGAGTTTGTCCATTCACCATCTGTCATATAGTGCTGTGCAAGAAGATCGTTTCCACTGTATCCCAAATACAGGTTTATCCCTGCTAATACAAGGATGATAAATGAAATCGCAACGAGACTTGCTTTTAAATTTGCCATAAAGATCACACATTATAATTTTGCAACTTCTTCAGATACTGGGCATAATACCAATCGAGCCATTCAGGCAACAATATATTCCTTCTATATAACCTGCTTTCATATTAGGCATCCGCCATTGTGGCGAGTATATAGCCATAAAGCAGGAATGATGACATAATCATGATTCGTTATTATTAAGGCAGAACTGACCAATTGAATATATTTATAGATTTCGAATTAAGCTTAAGATAAAACACCTCATTTCCCTTCGCATGAACCCGAAATACCTGTTAATTCTTACATTAATAATCATTATAACTGCTGGGTTTGCATACGTGCAATCCACCTCAGAAGATAATTCTGAAGAATACCGTACATATAGCCAGACAAGAATGCTGATGGACACAGATGTCACAATAACTGTTGTGGATAACAGTGAAGTACATGCATACAAGAGCATTGAAGATGCTTTCATGAAAATGGAAAGAGCATCCAATTTGCTTGATTCCTATAACAGCAGCAGTGAGATTTACAGACTCAACGAGCACAAGGAAATCCAAAATGCCAGTGATGATTTAATATACGTAATTGAACGCGGAATTTATTATTCACAGATCAGCGACGGGGCATTTGACATAACTGTAAAGCCTGTACTGGACCTGTGGGCAAGCAAATTCGGACCCAATAAACCTAATATTCCCCCTACAGAAAAAGAGATAAACAACACCCTTTCCCTCGTAAATTCCTCGAATATTACCATAAATGACAACACAATAATTATTGGAAAGAATATGGGAATCGTTCTTGGAGGAATTGCCAAGGGATATGCTGTAGACAGAGCAATAGTGAGCCTGCAGGAAAACGGAATTGACAACGGATTTGTCAATGCCGGCGGAGACGGACGATATATAGGAGAAAAACCCGATGGACAGGAGTGGTCTATCGGGCTTCAGGACCCCGATAAGAAAGGAAAACCAATAACAATAATCAATGCCCGCAATGTAGCTGTTGCGACCAGCGGCAACTACGAACGCTACTACAACAAATCCGCCAGCGTATCACACATCGCAGATCCCCGCACAGGCTACCCGGCTTCACACCTGATCAGTGCAACTATTATAGCTCCTACAGCCATGGAGGCAGATGCACTTGCAACTACTGTTTTTGTGATGAAAGAAGAAAAGGGGCTTGAAATGATAGAAAAACTGGAAGGTGTGGAATGCCTCCTTATAAATAGTGAAAAAGAGATTAGCAGGTCAAGCGGATTTGCTAAATACGAACAACTTAAAGATTGAACTGCCGGAGGGTTTCATATACAGGCCCTTCTGGAGTCAATATACTTTTTTTTAGCCTGAAATTGTCAACCGTAAATTTCCCGAATTCGACATCCTCCATTTCCTTAACTGTACTGGTAAACTGGTTCATATTGGAGCGAGGAATGTGTCTTATTCGTGCAATGGTTGCATGAGCGGTAAATTCACGCGAATCGGGTTCAAAACCTTCTTTTTCAAGGTAGTATTCAACCTGCTTATGCAAAGGGTCAAAATTACCTTCGGTACCAAGCCATAATACACGCGGTTTTCTGACATTGGGGAACACCCCTGCCCCTTTTATAAGGCATTGGAAAGGCTCACAAGAAATATTTTCAAGTGATTGTTCTATATCTGCAATTTTGCCTTCATCAACTTCGCCCAGGAATTTCAAGGTAACATGGACAAGTTCCGCAGGGACAATTTTCATTTTTCCCAGTTCCCTGAAATTTTCCTGCACCTCTTTTACTATGTGCGTAAAATCCACCGGGAACTCCACAGCAACAAATGTTCTTACCAAACCAAATCACCATAGTCAAATTAATGGTATACTTTAATAGAATAACGACACAGGATACTAAACCTTATTTTATTATATAGACAAAAATTAATAGTAGCAAAAATATAATCTAAATAAAAGAAAACGGGGATGAAATGGACACCGCTGACATACTTGTAAAATCCGCACTTGAAACTGCAACACAAATTAAAGCCTCTGCAATAATAGTATCAGGAGAAGTTGACAGGAATTTATTTTGTTGTGACATACCCGTCTACTTTGCTGCAAACCCATCGAGAAGTGCCGTTGAAAGCCTGATACCTCTTGACGAAGAAGAAGGAAGGTTAAAACAAATTGTCAACCAGATCCAGAGAGATGCCGCGGTTTCCATAGAAGATGTAGAAAATGCAGCAGCTATTGAAGAGGCAATCGGGAATATCAAAAAAGGAAAGGTTGTAGGACTGGTAATTACAGATGATTCAGGTGCTGTAATTGTCCACAATATTTCAGGGAATCCACTCTTAAAAACCCTGGAAAAATTTGAACAGAGAGTCTCCCCTGAAGTAATAAGAGCAGTTCTTAAAATTGCCCTGGAGATTGCTTCCACAGGCAGGGAAGGCAGCCCAGTAGGTACAGCTTTTATAATCGGTGATCTTGAAGAAGTGATGCAGCGCTCCCACCAGATGATCCTTAACCCTTATTCAGGCCATCCTGAAGATGAAAGGAATATCTTAAAGAAAAACAACCGGGAATCCATTAAAGAATTTGCTCTGCTTGATGGGGTATTTATAGTATCTAAAGAAGGAATAGTGCATGCCGCAGGTCGTTATCTGGATGTTGATGCAAAGGACATAGGGATAAATAAGGGATTGGGAGGCAGGCATGTATCAGCAGCTGCTATAACCAGGGACACCGTGGCAGTTGCAATAACTGTCTCAGAAAGTGGTGGCACAATCCGGATGTTCATGGACGGCAAGGAAATGGCTTTTATAGAATGCAGCGACAGGGCCATTCGCAAACACTGATCAAACCTTAAATCTCAGGAGTGCGGCAATTCCACCAAGCGCTTCCAGTTTTTGACCTGGTTCAAACTCTGTACTGAAAACCACAAGCTTGCCCTGAGAATATTCTACATTCCTTATGAAAGAATCAATTCCTCCACCTTCGCCTTTCTCCCGTTCATGCAGCAGGAATTCATCGGAAATGAGAAGCGTTTCAATCGAACCGTAATTGTTGGCCCGCTTAACTTCCTCCACCCCATAGACAACTTTGCCATCCATAGCTATTTCCTTTAGGAGGGACTCCATGAGGGATGCCTCCCGGGCTATACGTGATTGCTCCATAATCCTATCAACCGCCCCTCTGCGCAGCACTTCCTGAAAACCGGATGTGCCTATCGAAGAAGTGTCCTCCACTATAATACCTGCCGCAAGCTCAGGGTCATTTGATTCAACATACTTGAGAAAATCATCCTTGGTAAACCCGGGTCCTGCAACCACGACAGACTGAGAATCTGAAACCACATATTTAAGCTTATCAAGAATCTCATTGAAAAAGACCTCTCTTAAAGTGCCTTCCCCTTTACCCGAAGACTGGCATATATGGGCATAGGATTCCACACCATAGTGGCGCACAAGCCCAATGTCAGCATCCCCTTCCTCGACTGCAACAATTATTACACCCGGTTTTTTCGAGGATGCCTCGGCCTCATTAATCCTTTCAATCTGGTCCTTTTTCCAGCGCTTTATTATGGAAATATCAACCCCGTCCTCGACATTCAGAGTATGATAAGAACCGGCATCCATACCGTGCTCAATTGGACCATGGATCCTGAGACGGTTGGAAAACTTATGGAATTCCAGATTTTCGACCCTGATACCAAGCCGCACAGTCTTCTTCTCGGTTTTTTCAGGGCGTATCTTATCGTTTGCAGAATCGGTTTTACGTTTGGTCAAAGCAAATATAAGGTCTCCTCTCTCGATTATGTACTTAAGATGCCAGAGATCATCCAGGGTCTCCGGTACTACGGTGATCTCCCCTTCATTTCCTTTCAGGTTTTTTTTGGTAACTCTCATACAATCACCATTCACTTATTGATGTCTGATTCGCCCGGCGGCAGTACATTGGCAATCTTGTCAGGAGATGCTATCTGTTTTACAAAATGTACATCCTTTAACCTTTCTACATATATACGGTATATTTTCTTTGCTATATCGTTCTGGTTGAATTTGCCAGGTGTCAGTTCTACAACATGTTCACCCCGTGCTTTCACAGCCGAGACGGGACCCCCAATTGCCCGGGTCTCGGGTTTGAGTTCCAGGCCCACCGCAGCCCTGACAGGCACATCCCGGTAATAATTACGCTCACCACGGATTATAAAGGAGCCTTTCTTAAGGTACTCCCCGGCTTCCGGTGTCTTTGTGACCTGTTCGGGATAGATCCAGTAGCAATCCCCGCTAAACTGTCCTCCCTTCCAGATACTTGAGAATGAAACCACGAATTCGGATGCTTCCTGCAAAGTTGTGTCGGGAATGTCCTTTCCCCCTGTCTTGACAACCGTAATCGGGGCTCCTGGTGCCTGAGTATGGAATACGATATCCCGTTTTTCCATGTACTTCTTTACAAGTTCCTCATTGGTTGTGGCATCCCTGCCACCTACCACAAGGAAACCATCTGAAGAATAGAACCAGCGGAAACGTTCATACCAGTGTTTCTTATGCACTACCTTGAAATGCTTTTTAGGTGCAGCTTTTTTCTTTTGCATTGCCTTTTTCGTATCTTCGATTGCAGCAAGGGCCCCTTTACGCTTCTTTTCCAGTTTCTTGGCTTTCTCATAATAGCGCATGGCATTCTGGGGAACTGTCAGCCGTACATCAATATTCACCTTCTTGCCGTCAAGGTCCAGCAGTACAAGACCCTGTGAACCATCAATATTTACTATCTTTTTAGCCGCAGGCAATTCATCCTTTGCATCCGAGATTATTGACTGGATTTCTCTCCAGGAATAATCTTTTTCACGGGCATCAAGCAGTGTTTGCAGTAATTGCTCTATATCCTGATAGTGTTCATATATCTTCTCGGCAATGGAGGTGTTTTTCTCTATATCCTTCTCAAATTTCTTAATGGCACCCTGTTGTTGTTTGAGTCTGCGCTGGAAAACATCTTCTGTTTTTTCTTTCACAGTGGCTTCCTTTTTTTGTTCCAGGGATTTTGCAGCTCTTTTGCCAAAGAAATCATCCAGTGCCTTGTTGAATGAATCATAGTAATTTTTTTCAAAATCTGAATATTTTTCAAGATCAAAGGGCATTACATCAAAAGTTTCTTTTGAATCCGGTTTGCTGACCGTACAGGGGTTTAACTGCCCCTTTTCCAGAGGGGAGAAAAGGACACCCATTGCTTCAATCAATTTAGAGGCAACCTGCGGATTAACTTCCGAAGCAGGAAGGGTTTTGTCGATACCACTTCGCAGACAGACTTCTTCTGAGAGGATGCCTCCCAGATTAAAACGCGTTGCCAGGGTTCGTACTACATCCGAGTCAGAATGGGAAAACACTTCACACAACTGGTCCTCATTCACATCAAGAGGTGTCAACTGCGCTTCAGGGTACTGATAGATCTCACCACTCCTGATACGTCTGCCCTTAAAAGTAACAGGGTTCATAGGCAGAATGATTTTTCTATCGCAGTCAAGCAATATTATATTGCCCTGTCCAAATATCTCTATGACAAGAACGGTCTCATCGTCCCCTCTTTTTATACCAATCTCAATAATACGGTCAAAATCATATTGCCTGAAATAAGTTATACGCCCTCCCATTATATGTTTACGTAAAAGCATAGGAAAAGATTGCGGATTTTTAGGGCTGGGAGGAATATATTCACTAAGGTGCAATCTGCTTCCGGCCTCAATTAAAAGATTGGCCTTACCTTTCTTAAAAATATAGAGGTGAATACGCAGCAGGCTCTCACCGGGCTGATAAATCTTGCCGATCTTGGAATCGACCAGGGAATCCTCCCCTGTGCCAAGTTCCGTTGCCAGTGCTGCCACATCCGCACTTGTCATCTCTTCTTTCATAAACTGTACTAATTGGGGAAGGGGCTATAAAGTTTTGTGCAATAGATTAATATCCCCGATAAAAATTAGAGATGGAGAAAGATGAACACATCAACAAAACGCTATCTCAAATCAAGGTTCCATGATTATTACAGGGAAGCAAAGATACATGTTCCCCATTCCCTGACCAAACGTGAATGGGGATTCATATCGTATGATTCCATGCCTGAAACCATGATGTACAGGCATAAGGCATTCGGTACGGGAGGAGAACTCAGAGACTATCTTGTATCAATGCAACCGGCCCATGTGTATCACTCGGTTGCCTTTTATGATTATCCCGATGCACCCACAATGAAAGAGAAAAAATGGAAGGGTGCAGACCTTATTTTTGATCTTGATGCTGATCACTTGCAGGATGCACCTACTTCCTATGCAGCAATGCTGGAAATGGTAAAGAAAGAATCATTGAGACTGCTGGATTTTCTGGTAGATGATTTTGGTTTTGACGAAGATTATATAAAAGCCGTCTTTTCCGGTGGAAGGGGGTACCACTTCCATATAACTGACCCTCATATATGGAATCTGGAAAGTTCTCAGAGAAGGGAAATTGTGGATTACGTGGGAGGAAAGGGGATTAAATCTGAATATTTCTACCAGAAAGAATTCATGATCGGAGACCATGGAACCGGCACACGGACCTTCAATGATCGAACGGAGATACTTTCCAAGTATGTCATCAAAAATCCCGATACAGGATGGGGAAAAAGACTTGCTGAGTATATTGCCTCATATCTTGAAGAAGAAGGACAAAAGGAAGAAAAAGAACGTTTTGCGGATATAAAGCACATAAAAGGATTTGGCAAAAAGACACAGCAGCAAATGAACCGGATATGCAAAGACAGTAAGGCCCTGGAAGACATACGCAGAGGAAGACTGGATTTTGGGAAGATAAGGGACTTCAAATCTATAATGGCCCAATTTTTTGATAACACAATTGACCAGCATCGTGTCACACTGGCAGGTTCGGCACAGGTGGATGAACCGGTCACCGCAGATATAAAGAGATTGATACGATTACCGGGGTCCCTGCATGGCGGCTCCGGAATGAAGGCAATTCCATTAAGTCTGGAAGACATGGAGGATTTCAAACCACTTAAGGATGCTGTTGCTTTTTCGGACAGGCCGGTAACGTTAAAAGTCATAAAACCTTTTGAAGTACAAATGATGGATCTGGATATCCGGGTTGAAGAAGGAGTACAGGAACTTCCCGAATATGCAGCGGTGTATTTGATGTGCAGGGGGGTTGCCGAATATGGATCGTACTGAACTAAAGAGTATTCTCCGTCAGGAAAACAGCTCGTCTTTAAATTCCCTTCCCAATAATTTTTATGAAAAAGTTGATGAATATATAAGGGAATTGGAAGAGGAAATCAAGAAGATCAACAATCCGCGATCGGTTGAATCAAAGATTTTAGAAGACGAGATGCAAAGTGCCCTCAATGATGTGGAAACGATCTTTATCAGGAGAATCCGTAAAATAACATCCAGAGCAACCTCAAATGCATTTTCCAATATCTCATCCAGACAGGATCTCGACAAACTCCTGGAATCCGAACGCAAAGTTTTTGAGGCCACCCTTTCAGCAATCCAGATTGCAAGATCCGAATTGCTCGAACCTATCATGAACCCTCAGGATAGACAGGACAAGGGGTTTGCGAAAGAAAGTATAATATCTGAGAAAGCAGATGAGGAAGAGAAAAACGGGACCATCTCGCAGGAACTCCCTGCAGAGGAAGAAACGGGCAAAAACAATATAAGTAAGGAATACTTTGTTGTCCGAATATTGAAAGACCTTCCTACCATAAAAGCGATGGATAATCTCAATTATACACTTGCAGCAGAAGACGTTGTGGTTTTGCCTTCCATGAATGCTCAGGGACTGGTAAAACGCGGTGCTGCATATCCAATAAATCAGGAATGAAAATCAACATTAAAGGTGTGAAGATAATGAAGATCCCAAAAAGGTTCAGAACATACTGCCCTTACTGCAAAACCCATACAGAACATGTTGCTGAAAAGGTTAAAAAAGGCAGGGAATCAATGACCACACGTATCAGAAGGCAGAAGAAAAGGCATACTGGTATAGGAAACAGTGGGAAGTTCTCCAAGGTCCCAAGTGGTGACAAACCAACAAAAAGGATTGCCCTGCGATACCGTTGCAGCAAGTGCAACAAGGCACATCAGAGACCCTGCTTCCGTGCAAAGAAATTCGATTTCAAGGAGTGAGCATAAATGGCCGAACCAAACAGCAGATTTTTGAAAGTAAAATGCAATGATTGCTCCAATGAGCAGGTTATTTTTGGCAGTGCAAGCCAGAAAGTAAACTGTCTTGTATGCGGCAGGACCCTTGCAGAACCAACTGGTGGAAAATCTACAATTACAACACATATACTGGAAGTACTCGAATAAGGGATATTAATGGACAACAACAAATGGCCTGAAGTCGGTGATTTCGTAGTCTGTGCGGTAAAAAATGTCACTGACTTTGGCGCCTACACGACTCTTGAGGAATACGACGGAAAAGAAGGATTCATCCATATATCTGAGATTAAGGCAGGATGGGTCAAATATGTCAGGGATCACGTCAGGGAAGGACAGAAAATTGTCTGCAAGGTCCTGAGAGTAGATACCTCACGTCGCCATATTGATCTTTCCCTCAAGGATGTAAATGAGCATCAGAAAAGGGCAAAGATCCAGGAATGGAAGAACGAACAGAAGGCTGAAAAATGGCTACAGTTCGTCGCAGAAGACGCAAGACTCGACAAACAGCAACTTCAGGAAGTAGAAGATGCTTTTGACACAGAATTCGGAAGCAAATATTCTGCCTTTGAAGAAGCTGCCATGCGCGGGGAAGCTGCCTTCAGCAACCTCAAGATCGATAAAAAAGTTGTTGAAATCATTATCAAACTCGCACAGGATAATATCAAACTGCCGTTTGTGGAGATTGCCGGACATATAGACCTTACAAGTTCTGCACCGAACGGGATCGAGATCATCAAGGAGGCCTTACGGGCCGCCAATGAAGTGAAGATGGAAGATGTCCGTCTGGATATAACATATACCGGTGCACCCAGATATCGTATCAGGGTGATAGCTCCCGATTATAAGATTGCAGAATCTGTCCTGAAAGAATCTGCAGAAAAAGCCATCGAAAAAATAGAATATCTTGGCGGAGAAGGTGCCTTCCACAGGCATGCGGAAACTGCCAAGGCGTGATAACGATTGGGTAAAAAGATTTTAAAATGCATTTCCTGCGGGGAATACACCCTGCAGGAAACGTGCCCCAAATGCGGGGGAAGGACCATCAAACCTTCACCTGCACGCTATTCTCCCCGTGACCCATACGGGAAATATCGCAGATTGAGCAAAAGGAATTGATTCCCATGCAGAATACAAAAATCGTGCGTCAAAATACTGAGATTGAAATTCAGGATTCTACCCTGCTTGTCGGCCTGCCGGGTGTGGGACATGTAGGCAAACTTGTTGTTGATCATCTCATCGAACAATTCGAAGCAGAAAAACTTCTGGAAATATACTCCACCTCTTTCCCGCCCCAGGTACTTGTAGATGAAAATAGTACTGTGAGGCTTGTAAGTAATGCATTCTATACATTTCAGGTAAATGGCAAGGATATTCTGCTGCTTGCAGGAGACCAGCAGAGTACAAGTTCAGAAGGGCATTACGAACTGTGTGACCTGTACCTGGATATTGCCGAAGAGTACGGAGTTTCCAGAATATTTACCCTCGGAGGATTCCCAACGGGACAGCTGGATCATGTTGATGAAGTCCTGGGTGCCGTTAATCAGGAAGACCTTACAGAAAGTCTTAAAGAGCATGGAGTCACCTTCAAGGAAAAAGAGCCCAACGGCGGAATTGTTGGAGCTTCGGGACTCCTCCTTGGCCTGAGCAAATTCAGGGATATTAATGCTGCATGCCTTATGGGATACACATCCGGATATCTCGTTGACCCGAAAAGTGCCCAGTCACTGCTTGCTGTGCTGAGCAGTATACTTGATATCGAGGTTGATATCAGTGAACTTGAGGAACGTGCTAAAGAGATGGAGAAAATCGTGGCCAACCTTGTAGAAGCAAAACAGCAGCAACAACAGCAACAGATGCTTCCTGAAACACCAACGGACGAGGATCTGGGCTATATCGGATAAGCATGTTGATCAATGCCGACCTGCACCTGCATTCCAAATATTCCATGGCCTGTTCCCAAAAGATGGAACTGTCTGTAATGGCCCGGGAAGCCGCTAAAAAGGGAATCAATCTTGTGGCAACAGGAGATTGCATACATCCTAAGTGGCTTTGTGAGATCAAGGAATATGCACAGGATGACGAGACGGTCAGCATTGATGATACTTCTTTTATTCTTACAACTGAGATAGAGGACAAAAACAGGGTACACCATCTGCTGCTGGTTCCCTCCATATCCAAAGCAGAAGAACTGGCGGAAAAGGTGGCCGGATACGGGGATCTCGCCGTTGACGGCAGGCCAACGCTGAAACTGGACGGAGGCCAGATTGCAGAGATTGCAACCGATGTCGGAGCCCTCATCGGCCCTTGTCATGCGTTTACCCCCTGGACTGCCATGTATGCCTACCATGACAGCCTGGAAAGTTGCTACGGGGATATGACTGATAATATTGCCTTCCTGGAGTTGGGGTTGAGTGCTGACAGTGATTATGCAGACAGGATAGAAGAACTGCAGGACCTGACATTCCTTTCAAATTCGGATGCCCATTCCCCCTGGTCCAACAAACTGGCCCGGGAATTCAACCGCCTGGAGGTGCCGGATGTCTCCTTTGAAGGTGTGGAAAAGGCAATCCTGAGGAAAGAGGGGTATGGCTGTGCGCTCAATGTGGGTTTCTTCCCGCAGGAAGGCAAGTACAATGAATCAGCCTGTATCAAGTGTTACCGGCATTACCCAATGGAAGAAGCAATGAACCTGGACTGGAATTGCCGGGTTTGTGGTGGCCAGATAAAGAAAGGCGTGGCCGACCGGGTAAACGAACTGGCCAACTCTGACAAACCGCAACATCCTTCCCACCGTCCGGATTACCTGCACCTGATACCCCTAGCAGAGATCATAATGATGGCCCTGGGCCATGCAAGCATCAATACAAAGGGTGTGAACGGGGCCTGGAAGGCTCTTGTGGAGCGTTTCGGCAGTGAGACCGCTGTGCTGCTGGAGGCCGACATCCCACAGCTGGATTTCGTGGACCCCCGGATTGTGAGAAGCATCGAGGCCTTCAGGAATGAGGACGTGATCCTGCACCCCGGCGGAGGGGGCAAATACGGCTGGATCGAGCTGCCCGACAATTTGAAAACAAACACAAAATCCAGTTCCCGGAAAGCCGACCCCGATGACCCGACACCAGAGGAAAAGAACCAGAAAAGCCTCTTTGATTTCTAATAATTGCGCCCTTCGATACCTTTTTAAGCCATAAACTCCTTCAAGCCAAGCACATTGTGCCGGGGTGGCAGAGCGGACTAATCCAACGGCTTACAAAGTTGCCGCGGAGTCCAAACGCGGCAGGCTCGAGACCTGTTTCCCCTAACGGGGTGCTTGGGTTCGAATCCCAACCCCGGCGCTTTTTTTCTCAGTAAAACGTCCTAACACCTTCAGCCAACTAACCTGGATATCGAAGATGTTTTACTGCTCTTATCTGCATATCCAAAGGAAGAAGACTTCATAATAAAGATAACTTCAAATTCCTCAGATTTTAGAGGGGAAGCCGGAGTGTACAGAAATGATAAAGCAATTCAATTATTGTGATTATTTTGAGGGATGACGAATGTGAAAGTGCTACCCTTCCCGACTTCACTCTCAACCCATATATCGCCATCATGCATCTCTACATATGATTTCACCAATGCAAGCCCTAAGCCCGTACCCTCATATTTCCTTGTGGTAGATGAATCTACTTGCTTAAAAATATTAAAAATATCTTTTTGGGAATCTTTAGGTATTCCAATACCTGTATCCTTTACAGATATTTGGAAGTAAACACCGACACGTTTTGCATTAATAACAATACTCCCATTTTCAGGAGTGAATTTTATTGCGTTACCAACGAGATTGTGCATTATATGAACCATCTTGGTTTTATCGACTTTAATATTTGTATCGGTACCATCTAAAATGCATTCAAATGAAAGATTTTTCGTGATTATAAATGGGTCAATAACTGGTTTTATGTCCTCACAAAGTTCAGCAAAATCCACATTCTCAATTTCCAACTCTTCTTTACCTGCCTGTATTTTTGACAAATCAAGAATATCATTTATCATTTCAAGCAAATGCTTGCCACTTTTTAAGATGTTTGATACATATTTACTTTCTTTATCATTCATATTTCCGGATTTGTTTGTGGATAATATTTGAGAAAAACCAATTATTGCATTGAGAGGAGTACGCAATTCATGGCTTACATTCGCAAGAAATTCGGTTTTGGCCCGATTTGAATTTTCTGCAAGTATCTTGGCTTTGATTAGAGAATTTTCTGCATTTTTGTTTTTGCTTATATCAACCGTAGATCCATAAACCTTGGTCTTGCCGTCTTTTTTATGTGCTCTTCCGCTTGATGAGAGCCATCTTATCTCACCATTTCCATCAACAACCTCATATTCGAACGACATAATTTTTCCAGGACGTTCTATACCTTCCCTGAACTTATCCATTATTTTTGGTAGATAGTTAGGTACGACACGCGAAAAGAAATTTTCGAAATCGTTTCCTATTGTATTCGCAGGAAGTGCTAATAATTCATTTACACCTTCTGAGATATAAGAGTCAATAAAGTCTCCATTTTCATCTACAGTAGCACTCCAAACGCTAATTGGCAAATTAAAATGAATTGATTCTAATTGGTTTAAGGCGTCTTTGAGATTATATTCATATTGTTTTTTTTCAGTAATATCTTCCATATTAGCCAAGATACCAAAAATATTTCCTCTTTGGTCATACATGGGAGAAACAGACAGACTGCCGTAGAGGTATGAACCATCTTTTCTTAATCGACAAACTTCATAACCTGTTATAGTTTCTCCAGACAATACACGCTTGCGCAATGTGAGATGTTCATCAATTCCTTCTTCAGGAACCGTTGGTAAAAATTCGCCAATTACTTCCTCGCTGCTCCATCCAAATATTTTTTCGGAAGATTCATTCCATATGATCACGTTACTGCTGGTGTCAGTACCGTGTATTGCTACAGGAGATGTCTGAATTAATTTTTGCAGAAAATTCTTCTCTTGTTGTAATTTTTCTTCAATTTGTTTTTGGTTTGTAATATCCCTTTGTGAACTCATGTAGGCTATTATATTTCCTTTATTATCATAAATCGGGGATACTTTAATTTGTATGTAAAAATATGTACCATCTTTCCTTTTGTTCAATAATTCCCCTTTGTAAATATTACCAGAAGCCACAGTGTCATATATTTCTTTTTGGACATCTTCTGACAGCGGTTCAGCATTGAATACATCCGGTTTTTTACCTTTCAGTTCTTCAAAACTCCATCCAAACAGTTCTTCAGACGCTTCATTCATGTAGGTAATTACATAATTAGTATCAGTAATCACTATACTGTCAACCGATTGTTTCACTATTTCTGACCATATATTGAAGTTATCAATATTTTCACAATTAGGAAGTGGATTCATTGGTACCCTCTATTTAGGCCTATAGTTAACACGTTGCCTAATTATGCAAAAGATGTTATAAAAGTACATTGGGAGATATTTTTTATAGATACTTTTTCTTCATTCTGCTGTTGCATACTTTATAAATTTAATCAGAATTGAAACACTAAATGAAAACTAATGGAAAAATATTTGGCCATACAATATATCCCATTGCAAGAAAGCCGCTTATCATGATGTAGTATTAAAAATCATGGAATACAAATTCGCCTTTAATGATGACAACCAGATGTTGAGTTATCTGACAAACAATATGGTAGCAGATGGAAAACATTAAACGAAGAAAAATCCACTAAAAATAATGCCGGACTCCACGACAGGAGCCGGGCATCCAAATTATCCTCACTCAAGTACATTATCCGTCTGCAATTCAAACGAATCCTGCACACCGTTCACGTCCACAGTATAATTGCCCTTCTCCAGTCCGTACACATCGAGAGGAACACCGATCTCAAAGGGCACGAGGGCCTGAGTACACATGGCATCCTTAGGTCGTTTGGTAGGGATATTTACATTGAAAGTGTTCCCTGTTTTTGCAGTTGTGATATTGGCCTCATCGATCACGGTGCAGCCATCGGGCAGGAAACCACTTACCTGGACACTGACCTGGACCGGGAAGGACTCCATCACCAGAATTTGTATATTGTCCACATTTGCTGTACCGTAGACATACCCACCATCATTCCCGTCTGAAGGGGCAACAGGTTCTCCTTCAACCTCTAGGACCAGGCTGAAAGTCTCTTCCTCGCCCGTGAGGTTTTCCCAGGGGCGCTTGTAGATGGCATCGACCTGCTGGGTTCCGTTATCCATAATCCTGAAGGTCCATACATGGAAACCCGGTGCACCCACGACATCCTCATTTTCCGGTGGCTCAAACTTATCCTCTACGATTTTGATGCCATCGGAGGTTGTCAGGTTCCACTGGTATCCTGTGGAGGGGTTTTCCTCAAGGCGTATTGAGAAGAAATCCCCGGTGGAAGCATTCACTGTGCTGCCGTCCCACTGGCCGGATAATTCCATACCGTCGTTCAGGGTCCCGGCATCCACACTTTCATTTACACCTGTACCACCGTCATCTGCACACCCAAGGGAAAGGACAACTGCGGCCACCACAACGATAAAGGCAATCAAAAGCAAGCCTGCTCCTGCATAAGTATTAATCTTCAAGTAACCATCTCCATGTGAATAGATAGTGTTTCACATTATATATTTATTTTTTAAGCTGCGAACCTATTCGAACCTTTATTACTGGGTTCTCAGGGCTTCCACGGGATCGAGTTTCGAGGCTTTATTGGCAGGATAGAGACCTGCAACCAATCCAATGACCAGGGCAATCAGGAAACCCACAACTATGAGATAGAATGGGAAAATGTAAGGTAAATCCAAAAAGTAACTTACACCATAGGAAGCAGCAACTCCTAAAACTGTACCCAGTACGCCACCAATAACACTCAGAATCACCGATTCTATAAGGAAAAGGGTCAGGATATTCACACGGGTAAAGCCCAGGGACTTGAGCAAGCCCACTTCCTTTGTCCTTTCAGTCACGCTAACAAGCATAATATTCATAATACCTATCGAGCCCACAAGCAGGGCAATCAGTGCTACAGAGGTCAAGAGGGTTGTCAGAGCACTGGAAAGCTGATTCAGGTTATCCAAGATATCCGCCTGGTTGAAGATTGAATAGGGTTTCACATCCTCATTATCCAGTTCTCTCTCCGAAACGCCGAGACTTCTGGCAAGCCTGCGGTCCACCTCATCCGAAACCTCCCGCACTGAACGGGACTCGTCAACGGTTGCAGATATCCCACCATAGTCTTCAACTCCCAGCATATCATTCATTATATCTATCGGGATAAATATGCGCACATCTGATTCTGCCCCACTCTGGATGAAAGTTGTCTTGGGACTGTCAATGATCCCGATAACCTTGAAAGAGCGGGAAACTTTTGTTCCGTCCCTGCGTACAAACTCAATATCAATGGAATTATGATTGGATACTTTCTGGTCGAATTTCTCATAAGCCACATCCGAACCCAGCACCGCAACATATTTTTCTTTGTCACTGAAAAAAGTGCCTTCCTCCAGCTGTATATTCCCTATTTGTTCATAATCCGCCGAACAACCCTGTATATCAATCTGGCGCACTGTAGAGATATAGGTTACACTGGCAAGCTGCTGCCGGATACCGGATACACCCTCTATTCCCGGTACACTCCGCACAGTTTCCAGCTGGTTTTCAAAGAAAAGATCAATATCCTGACTGTAAACTATAATAAAATTCGACCCCTGGGTACCCAGCTCTTCAACAAAGAACTGGTTGAAGCTGGCACCCAGGGACACATTGGCAATAACAGCAGCAACACCTATTATGATGCCAAGGGTCGTGAGGGTGGAACGCATCTTGGAACCGCTGATACTTCCCAGGGAAAGCCGGAAGGCTTCCTTGAAATTCAACATCTCCTGTCCACCTCACTCATAGTGCAATGCCTCCACAGGATCCATTTTTGCGGCTTTGTTGGCTGGATAAACACCCGAGATCAGACCAACAGCAAATGAGATGCCAAAGCCCAGCAGTATGAGACTTATCGGGAAAATATTAGCAATATCAAGGTAATTGTTCACGGCCGTTGAAGCCGCCAGACCCAGCAATACTCCAAGGATACCCCCAAAAAGACTGATAATAACAGATTCCACGATAAAAAGGGTCAATATATCAAAATAATTGTAACCCAGAGCCTTCATCAGCCCGATCTCTTTTGTTCTTTCGGTAACTGTCACAAGCATGATATTCATAATACCTATCGAGCCTACTATAAGGGATATAAGGGCAACAGCAACAAGTATGGATGTCAGGGCACTTGATAGCTGGTTTATCTGGTCCAGGATATCCTGCTGGTTGAAGATTTCATAGGGTTTGGCATCCTCATTATCAATATCCCTGCTGGGCACTCCCACCGAACGGGCAAGGTTTTCATCCACATCATCGGTAACCCTATCCAGGATTTCGAGAGAGTCTGCTTTAATAAAAAATCCCCCTATATCGTCCCTGTGCTGCATCTCCTGCATGATAGAAAGAGGAATAAAAACACGTCCTGCAGGATCCACTTCAGGGGATACGAAGGAGGCATCCGGGTCCTGTATGATGCCCTTTACACGAAACGTCTGTGTACTTATCCCTCCATCCACATTTCTTATACTTATTTTTATGAAATTCTTGACAGATAGGTTCCGGTCAAACTTATCATAGGCCACATCCGAACCTATTACAGCCACATTCCCGTCCTGATTGGTCAGAAACTGGCCATGTTCCATATTTATATTCCCCACTTCTTCATAATCGGGAAGGACCCCACTGACAGTTGCGGTACGCTCCGCTGATTGGTACTTCAGGGTCGCTGATTGCTGGTTAAGTGGGGAGACAGCAGCAACACCATTGGTATTTTCAACCACATTGAACTGGGAATCTCCGAATACATTGTTTTTCTGGGTGAATATAACAATAAAATTAGTACCCGATGCACCTATTTCTTCTTCGAAGTACTGCCCGAAACTGGCCCCCATGGATATGTTGGCAATTACAGCGGCCACCCCTATGATAATACCCAGGGTAGTCAGGGCAGAGCGCAATTTCGCACTACCTATGCTGGCAAAAGCTAACTTTACCGCCTCTGAAAGCCTGACCATAAGAGATTACCTGATCATTCCTTAGGATTCCATTTTCTGCGATACATATAGACAGCAACGACCAGCAGGACAAGCCCCAACAGTTACTAACCATCCTTGCTGTATTCGTACTCAACCTCATTGCAGGGGTGTATCCTGCAAGCAGAGCTGCAAAAATGGACCCTGTAGAAAAGCAATAGCAACACATTAAGCATAAGAACAGGGGAAAAGTGTATATACGAGACTTACATAAGGGTGTATAGATGAGCGGGTTTTAATCCCTTTTTTAGTACCCCCACTCCCCAGCCCGCTCATACCACCCCCATTAAGGTAAGCAAGCATTTTAGTATAGTAAATGATAGGGAATGTTAACATATATACTCTTTGCTTCTGAATTTTAAGCATGTTTAAAATTTTCAAGCACAATTATTCCAGGGACTCAAACAGATTCCTTACATAACCTGCCAATTGTATACTTATATCTACAGAAGACATCATAGTATCAGTCCTTACTATACTGCAATCCATATTTTCAAAAGAATTACAAACCTGTGGATCACGGATATCTGTTACAAACACATCCAGAAAGTCATGATAGCACCTTGCAACTTCATTTGAAGAAATACCGTAACCACATGCTTTCATAAGTTTACCAGCAGGACCGCTAACAGGTTCATTCCCGATAATAGGACTGATTGCAACCACATTTTTACTTTTAAGGATTTCAGGCATTCCATCAAGGGATATGATGGGCCCTATGCTTGTAATCGGATTGCTGGGTCCAATCAGGACATTGCTATCTTCCCGTAGTTTTTCCAGCACAGCAGGGGATATAGAAGCTTCACCGATCCCAACCATCTTAACTTCAAGTACATCGGGTTTGCCCTGATGCTTAATCCAGAAATCCTGGTAATGCATCCAGCCCTGGGGTGTGCGGATGATGGTGGATACCGGATCATCTGACATCGGCAGGATGTTGGCCTTGATACCAAAACTTGAACAAAGGTTTACAATTGCTTCAGTCAGGGTAGCTCCGTTGCGAATCATTTCAGATCTCATGATATGCGTGGCCCGATCCCGGTCCCCAAGCATCATCTTTTCATCATAACCACAATCCTTCATAGCATTGAAAGTGCGGAATGTATCACCTGCAATACCCCACCATTTATCGCGATCTATCATACCGGCAAAAAGGTAGAGTACTGTATCAATATCCGGTGTTACAAGATTACCCGATACCCACAGGTCTTCCGCGGTATTCACGACAACTGTAATTTCTTCTTCGTCCATTGTCCGCATCAGGCCATCAAGGAACTTGGGGGTGCCGGTTCCACCGGAAAATATTATCACGATATTACCTCAATTTACTACCAAAATCACAACATCATTATAATATGAACGGTTATTTAAAAACATGAAGGTCATGAGGGACCCCGTACACGGTCATGTCGAACTTGACGAACTTGCAGTATCCCTTATGGATACACCCCGCATGCAGCGTCTCAGGAGGATACGCCAGCTAGGACTTTCCAACCTGGTATATCCGGGTGCCAACCATACTCGTTTTGAACATTCACTGGGTGCACATCACCTGGCTACAACCCTTGCGGGAGAAATAGATTCAGTACAACAATCTGAAATCGATGAACTCAGGGTTGCTGCAATGTTGCATGATATAGGACACGGACCCCTTTCCCATGTGACAGAAGGCATCATCAAAAAATATACCCGCAGGGAACATGAAGATGTAAAACACCTGCTGCGCAAAGGGGATATAGCAGAAGTTTGCAGTGATGCCGGCCTCAACATATCCAGGATCGCAGACCACATCCTGGGCAAAACCTCCCTCGGACAGATTATAAACAGTGAGATTGATGTTGACCGCATGGATTACCTCATTCGTGATGCACATTACACTGGCGTTGCATACGGTCTTGTAGATCATAGCCGCCTGATCCATAAAATGCAATTCTATGAAGATAAATTGGTTGTAACAGAAGGTGGACTCAATGCAGCCGAATCCCTGCTTGTATCACGTTTTTTAATGCATCCTTCGGTATATTTCCATCATGTGACACGCATCTCAGAAACAATGATAACAAGAGGCATCGAATATTTGATAGAGCAGGAGAAACTCGATCCCTCCAGCCTTCAGGATATGGATGATTACCGCCTGTTTGAAACCATGCGCCAGGATGGTGGTTACGCCGGGGAGATGATCAACAGGATTGATGAGAGAAAACTGTACAAACGTGCCCTTTATGTAGGGTTTGATGACGTTGATGAGAAGGTTTTGGGCTATCGCAAATCCATCCAGAGGGTGGAAAAAGAAATAGCAGAAGAGGTGGGAATTGATGAAGAAGAAGTCCTCATAGATATTCCGAAATTGCCCCGTATAGAGGAAATGAAAGCATTGATCAAGGTCAACGGAAAGAAAATGACCCTTGATAAAGCCTCCCATCTTGTAGCAACTCTTGAAAAAGCACACCGTGATAACTGGAAGCTTGGGGTTTATACCCCCAGGGAACACAGGGAGAAGGTGAAGAAAATAGCAACCGATTTTTTCGAGGTTAAAAAACAGACCCGACAATACAAGTTAACGGATATATAAGGCGATATAAGTGGAAGTAATTGAAAAAAAAACTGGGAAAAGGAAACTTTTTCTTAGATGGCGCATTATTGGAGACAGTTTGCTTGTAACACTTACGGGCGGCGATGAGCATATAGGAGCAGTTGCTGTGGGTAATTCTGGTGCGTCCTCGGTCATTACCCTGCCCGGACACAGGGATGATGAAATTGCACACAGACAGGCAGGCCGTATCAACAGGAAAACCGGCAAGGATACTGTTTTCCTTGTAGGAATACACTTCGACAACATACAGCCGGATGAGATCAGGAAAATATGTGATACCGCAGAACTTATGGTTGACGAACTTATAGATATAATTGAGGAATAATATGGAAGTCGTAGTGGGAATCAGTGGGGCCTCCGGGGCACAGTATGGGATCAGGTTACTTGAAATATTTGCAGAAAAAGGGATTTATACACATCTGGTAATAACCTCTGCAGCCAGGCAAATAATAGATATAGAAACAAGCTGGAATATTCAGGAGGTGGAAAAACTTGCCTGTGAGGTACACGGGGAAAAAGACTTTACAGCTTCTGTAGCAAGCGGCTCCCATCCTTACAATGCTTTGGTAATAGCCCCTTGCAGCATGAAAACCGCTGCATCCATTGCCCACGGGATCTCCGATAATCTCCTGACAAGGGCTGCTGATGTCTGCCTCAAGGAAGGCAGGAATGTTATCCTGATGATAAGGGAAACCCCCTACAGCCGAATTCATCTGGAAAACCTGCTCAAACTTAAGGAATCCGGCACCCATGTTTTGCCTGCATGTCCTGCATTCTACAATAAACCACAGTCAATAGACGACTTAATTGATTTCATGGCCGGGCGGGTACTGGATCTTCTGAATATTGATAATGACGTATATCCCAGGTGGGAAGGAGACACCAGCTGAACTGGTTTTCACCCTCTTCTGCACCCTTCAATAGTTAGATATATCTAGGAGAAGTGCATTTAGGGTGGATGCCCTTACATCATGTGGGATAGTAGGGTAGCCTGGCCGATCCTCGAGCGTTTGGGACGCTTGGACTGCGGTTCAAATCCGCGCTATCCCACCACTATTCTTCATGTAAATAGGAATTTTAACGAATATTTTATAAACCAGCCTGACGTGGGAAAAGCTATGGCTGCCAAGAAGGTAAAATTGTTTGCCAATGTCAGGGAAAGGGCCGGAACTTCTGAAGTAGAGGTCAATGGTGATACCGTTTCTGAGATATTGGATGAAATAATTGCAAAATATCCGAATCTTGAGGAACTTATATTTGAAGATGGTAAAAAACTCAGGGGATATATAAGCATCCTGATCAACGGGGAAAATATCCAGCATATTGAAGGTACAGACTCAGCAATTACAGACAAAGATGAAGTCGCCATATTCCCCCCGGTTTCCGGTGGATAAATAAAGATGGTGGGACGATCCCATGGAATACCGGGATGTTACCAATCTCTTTTTCATAGGAACTGGCGGGTTCCTGGGAGCTATATGCAGATATGGCACTTCAATCTTAATCCCCGGTGGCTGGGGAACACTGGTTGTGAACGTACTGGGAAGTTTCCTGCTGGGATTGTTGCTGTTCTACTCTGACTATATCGGTTACCTGACCCCACGCATCCGAATGTTTGCAGGCATCGGATTTTTAGGTGCATTCACCACATTTTCCACATTCATAGTCCAGACCATGCAAATGCAACCTGTATACGGGTTTGCAAACGTAATGATAAACCTTACAACTGGCCTAATTGCAGTATTTCTTGCAAGAAGCCTGATAATATATATCGGAGATAGGTGAAATGGATATGACAGACTATTTGCTTGTTGGAATCGGCGGGTTTATCGGTGCAATCCTCAGGTATATGGTAGCAGGAATGACCCCGAAAAAAGGAGATATACCCACAGGTACACTCACAGTAAACATCATGGGTACAACAATACTCTCATATCTTACATATTCCCATGCCCTGCAGCATCTTCACCTGTTGAATATAGGTATTCTGGGTTCATTCACCACTTTTTCCACTTTTACGTATGAATCATTCACACTCCTTGAACAGCAGGCCAACCGGAGTTTTCTTACAAATATAATGCTTAATTGTGTGTGCTGTATGCTCGGTGCCGGAATCGGGCATTTAGTGTCAAACTTAACCTAAAAATAGAATTCAACAACGAAGGGAGACCATATGCAATCAAAAATACTGACAATTTATCTTAGTGAAAATGACACATATAAAGGAAAAAATGCTCATCAGGCCATCATCGAATTCTTGCTTGAAAATGATGTGGCCGGGGCCACCGTGCTCAGGGGTATCGAGGGCTACGGAGTACACAGTGTAATCCATAAAACAAGTATCCTCAGGCTTGGAATGGATCTCCCCATCATAGTACAGGCCGTGGATGAAGAAAATAAATTGCGTAATATCCTGCCTGAACTCAAGAAAATGGTTCCTGATGAACTCATTATAATGCAGGATGTGGAAATCCTGGCAGGGCATAAAAGGGATTAATTTACCTGTAGAGGACTATCGCCCTTCCACGCACATCTATCAGGGTGGTGGATGTAAGAGAGGCCAGTTCCTCTGCAATTGAATCCATACTTTCACCGGGGAAACTTTTGAGGATTTTTACCTTGACAAGATGATTGGCTTTAATTTGTTTTTTCAATTCAGTTACAACCGCATCATCAATTCCCTTTTTACCCAGCGTGAGAATGGGTTTCAGGTGAGTTGCCTGTGACCTAAATTTCCTTATTTTATCCTTATCCATCAAATAACACCTGCATATAGGGACCTGCATGAAGTATATATAACTAACTTAAAGAAAAGCATTCAGTCATCCTTGATGCTCTGAATTGATATCGAACCATCCTCCACCAAATACTCAAACCAGGGAGTGGGTTTAGAAGATATGCCTACTGCACGCAGATAATGACTACCGTTTTCTTCCTGCACCTCAATCATACCGTCATAAAGTTGTTTTAAGGTAGCAATTGTACGGGAGTCATGCATCTGGTCTTCAACTACGAATAAACCAAGCCCCTTTATGGCTTTGATTCTGCCTGTGAACACGTGCATGAAACGAAATACCGTCTGGATATTAGAGTACATGAGAATGGTGGAGACAGAATTAATACAGAGAATATTATGGGATATTTGACGTTTCATCCAGAATTGTTCAAAAAACTGACTTATTCGAACACCTATACCTGTAAGATCCACAGGACTAGAAGCACGTTTTATGTTATCGGTATCATCAGCTGCCATCCCCAGCGTCTTTGTTACACAATCCACAATCCCTATGTTGGAGACAGGTATGGTTATGTCAGAGGAGGTGAACCATTCCAGGACATGTTCACCCGGTTCTCTTGTAGAGACTATGACCGAAGATTCTTGCCTTTTGAGACCGTTTTTAAGGATATGGTAGGCAACATCTTCCTTTCCACTCATAGGAGGACCTATTACCATCAGATTGCTTCCTTCACGGATTTCCCCAATAATATTATCCAGCTCTTCAATGCCCAGTGAATAGGATGTCATATACTCCAGTTGAACTCTCTATTTTAATTTATTATATAAGGATAGCCCTTAATAACATTATTCCTGATAATACCCTCAGTTATTACGATCTTGCATGTTTTACTATATGTCCGGCTTCAGGAATTACGATTTCCTCAACTGCAAGTTCCACTGCCTTTGGAGAACCAGGAAGGCAGAAAACTGCACAACCCTGTATGATACCTGCAGTTGCCCTGCTCAATATTGTGGCAGACCCTATCTGATCCAGACTTTTAAGACGGAAAAGTTCTCCGAATCCTTCAAGTTCTTTTTCAAATAATGGACAAAGGGCTTCTATGGTCACATCGC